>CAZYTE010000021.1:0-16463 GCA_964649425.1 uncultured Oscillospiraceae bacterium | reverse complement strand
CTCCATTGCAAGAGCCCGGACGATTGCGACGCGCTGCTTCTGGCCGCCGGAGAGCTGAATGGGATAGGCATCTGCACGGTCCGCAAGGCCTACTCTTGCCAGCAGTTCCCTTGCCTTTGCCTCTGCCTCTTCCTGAGGAACACCCTTGACCTGAATGGGAGCCAGAGTCATGTTCTGCAGAATGGTCATATGTGGGAAGAGATTAAAATGCTGAAAAACCATGCCCATACGCTGGCGATGGATATCAATGTTCAGCTTCTTGCCGTTCTCATCCTTTTTCTTGGTGATGTCAACACCGTCAAAAACGATGCTGCCGGCAGTGGGCTCCTCCAGCAGATTCAGGGAGCGCAGAAAAGTAGACTTACCGGAACCGGAGGGACCGATAACAACCATAACATCGCCCTTGTTAATATCTACCGATACTCCATCCAGAGCCTTGATCTTACCCTTGTTATAATGCTTTTTAAGGTCTTTGACCTGAATAAGTTTACCGCCTGTCACCACGACTCATCTTCCTTTCAAAGTGCTGAATGATCTTACTGGTGGGGAATGTAAGACAGAAGTACAAAACTGTTGCAATTATCAGAGCTTCGCCCATTCGATATGTAGAACCCTTGACCGCGTTGACAGCGGACATAATGTCCTGAACACCGATGGTATAGCAGATCGCGGACTCCTTGATAATGGTGACGAACTCGTTTGCGATCGCAGGCAGAATGTTTTTGATCGCCTGAGGCAGAACGACATAACGCATGGTCTTGACCTTGGACAGGCCCAGAGAACGGGCAGCCTCCGTCTGGCCGCCGTCGATGGACTGGATGCCGGAGCGGATGATTTCAGACAGGTATGCACCGGAGTTGAGAGCCAAAGCCACAACAGCGGGGAAGAAACGGTCAAAGCCGATAAAGCCGAAGAGCTTAAAGCCCGGCAGAACCTTCACACCATCAAATACGACATAGAAGATAATGAAGACCTGAACCACCATTGGTGTTGCGCGGAATATCTCAACATAGGCAGTGGAAATGGCGCGCAGCACCTTGGACCTGCCCATGCGGCAGACCGCAATAAGAAGCGCCAGAACAAAGCCGAAAACAACAGTCAGCGCAGACAGGGAGATGGTGCAGGCTACGCCCTGAAGAAACAGCTGCCAGTATGCCAGAGCTTTTTCAAAGCCTTGAATCGAAAGCATATTAACTCTCCTTAAACCTCTTTTTGTCGGGACAATTCATATCCCTTAAACGCACAAAACTCCTCCGGGATTAGTCGGAGGGTTTTGTATTCATTATTCCTGATTAGTCGATGAGGCCCTCGATGATCTCGCCGGTGGAAAGCTCGTTTGCCTCAGCAACAAACTTGTCCATAGAGCCGTCAGCCAGAGCGGCGGCGATTGCCTCGTTAACGCCCTTCAGCAGAGCCTCATTGCCCTTGATAACGCCGATAGCGGAGCCCTCAGCCTCGTAGGGAACATCGTGGAGAACGACCAGTTCGGGGTAGTTCTTTGCGTAGTTTTCAGCAACAGCAGTCTCGATGAAAGCGCCGTCCAGCTTGCCGCCCATGAGCTCAGCAATAATATCGGTAACCTTGACCAGAGCTACGATGTCAGCATCGGGAGTGTTCTCATTTGCCAGATCCATCTGGATGGAGCCGTTCTGAGCGCCGATGGTGTACTCAGCCTTGTTGGCATCTGCCAGAGTGGGGAACATCCCCTCGTTGCCCTTTACGGTAACAAAGGACTGGCCGCCTTCGTAATAGATATCAGAGAAGTCCATAGACTCCATACGGCTGGGATCGGGAGAAAGGCCTGCCACACCAAGGTCGACAGCACCGGCTGCCAGCTCATTGAGAACACCGTCAAAGTCCATGGGGATGATCTCAAGCTCGAGCTTCAGATAATCAGCTATGTACTGGGCCAGAGCAATATCAAAACCTGCCAGAACAGGAGTGCCGTCAGCGTTGATGGCATAGAACTCATACGGAGCAAAGTCGGGGCTGGTGGCAACAGTCAGCTTACCGTCAACAACAGTCATACCCTTGGCAGACTCGGAAGAACCGCCGCATGCGCACAGAGCAAATACCATAGCAAGTGCCATAACAAGGCAAAGTATCTTTTTCATTTCTATTTCCTCACTTTTAAAATTTACAGTTTTCATCTGTCCCCTCGGACGCTTGCAATCATATCATCATATATGCAAAATGTCAAGGGCATTTTGAAATTTTATGCGAAAATATACAAATATTTTCACACAATATTCAAATTACCCCTGCATATATTCATTATTTTTTGAATACCAAGCTAAAACATCCATACACCAGCAGATTAGAGATAACAATACTGGCTCCGGTAGGTGTCTCAAGGAAGTAGGAGGCCACCAGCCCCACCAGAAAACAGCTGACAGAGATCAGCGCCGCACCCACAACCACGGCTTTAAAGCTCCTGCATATCCGCATGGCAGAAATAGCCGGGAAGATGATGAGGCTGGATATAAGCAGCGCGCCCATCATGCGCATGCCGAGAACAACGGTGACAGCAGTGAGCACTGCAAGCAGAGTGTTGTAAAGCTCAGTGTTGGTGCCGGTGGCGCGGCTGAAGTCCTCATCAAAGGTCACCGCAAAAAGTCTGGGGTAGAAAAGAATAAAGAGCAGCAGCACAAAGGCGCAGAGTATTACGCTGAGCACCGCATCGGAGCGGCTTATGGACAGGATGCTGCCGAACATGTAGCTGTTGAGCTCGCTGTTTATGCCGTTGACCAGCGAAATGACCATAACACCGATGGCTATCGCGGAGCTGGAGATGATGGCAATGGCAGTATCGCCTTTGAGCCTGCCGTTTCTGCTCATGCGAAGCAGAAGAATGGCCGCGGCCACAACAACCGGAATGGTAACTGCCAGGGGTGCAAGATTCAGCGCCGATGCAATGGCCAACGCGCCAAAGCCCACATGAGAAAGACCGTCGCCAATCATGGAGTAGCGTTTGAGCACCAGAGACACACCCAACAGGGCTGCGCACAGGCTCACCAGTGTGCCCACAATAAAGGCACGCTGAATGAAGTGATAGGAGAACATATTAACGAGTTCCATCATATGCTGCCCCTCCTCAAAAAGCGTCTTCCCAGATCGCTGGATTTGTACTCCGCGGTAGTGCCGAAGAAAAGCTGCTTGTGACCCAAATGCAGGATGTGGGTGGCATAGCGCACAGCCTCATGGATATCGTGGGATACCATAATAACGGTTATATTGTCGCAGAGGTTTACAAGCTTGATGAGATTATACATTTCGCCGGTGGCGATAGGGTCAAGTCCGGTGACCGGTTCATCCAGAAGCAGCAGCTTCTTTGTGGCACAAAGCGCTCTTGCCAGCAATACTCTCTGCTGCTGACCACCGGAGAGCTGCTGATAGCTCTCGTTTGCCAGCTCCTCGATGCCCATGCGCTCCATGTTCATCATGGCCCGCTCCCGCTCAGCCTTGCCAAAATGCAGGCGCCTGCCAAGGGAATTTGCGCAGCCTGAGAGCACCACCTCCTGCACGCTTGCAGGGAAATCCCTCTGAACCTGAGTCTGCTGGGGCAGATAGCCTATCTCGGTTGAAGTCAGCCCCTCGCCAAAGGTGATACTGCCCTTATCGGGAGCTTTAAGACCGAGCAGACCTTTGATAAGAGTGGACTTGCCGGAGCCGTTTTCGCCCACCACGCACAGATATGAGCCTGCGGAAAGGCTGAAGTTCAGCCCCTCAAGGACTATTTTTCCGTTATATGCAAAGCTCAGGTCTCTGCAATCCAAAATTGCCATCAGCCCAAAGCCTCCTTCAAGCTCTCAAGATTGGAACGCATAAGCTCCAGATAGCTTATGCCCTCTTCAAACTGCTTTGCCGTAACATTGTGGCAGGAATGGAACAGCAGCTTATTGCAGCCGGTGTCCTCGCAGATAATGTCTGCCATTTTCTCGTTGGAAAACTCAATATACAAAACCGCCGGGGTCTTATGCTCCCTCACTCTGTCGATAAGGTAGACCACCGTGCGCACCGAGGGCTCGGACTGGCTTATGCAGCCCGGATAGGCGGCAAAGTATTCAAGTCCGTATTCCTCAACGAAGTATCTGACCGGAAATCTGTCAGCAAAAATCAGGGTTTTGCTTGAGGCATTGTCAACAGTATCTCTGAATGCTTTGTCCAGCTGGGCAAGCTGAGCGGTATAGCTTTCAAGATTTGCTCTGTAGTATTCGGCGCCTTCAGGGTCTATTTCGCAAAGCCTGCTGCAGATCTCATTGCAGATTTTTATTGCATTTACAGGCGAAGTCCACACATGCTCGTCAAACTCCGCTTCCTCATGCTCATCGGTCTCTTCATGCTCGTGTTCCTCGGTGCACTCCACACCGTCGTGGCTGTGGGGCACAGTTTCCATGCCCTCTTTGACTTCCTCCCGGACCACTTCCACACAGTCCATCATGTATATGGGCTCCATGTGAGAGGAGGAATCGTGGAGTATCTCCTCCACCCAGTGCTCAGAATGACCGCCGTTGCAGACAATGAGCCAGTTTTCCATGGTTATTATGTCCTTTGCGGTGGGCTCAAAGCTGTGCACATCGGAGCCTGCCGGAACAATAAGCTTCACCGGCAGACGCTCCCCCGCTATCTGCCTTGCAAAATCATAGGCAGGAAACACCGTGGCGGCGATACCAAATTCCGCATCTTCACCTGTGCTCTCCTCAGTTGCGCAGGCGGTAAGAGAAAACAGCGCCGCAAGTATTAAAATAAGGGCAATGATTCTTTTCATTTGACCCTCCAATTGGTATTTTTCAACCCAATCATGATACTCTTTTTTCTCCTATTTTTCAAGTCTCCGGCCAAACTTCGGCTTAACACGATACATTTTTGCAAATTTCGGCCTGCTGCTATTGAATTAAAGTCCGGTTTTTGTTATGATGATACAATAGAAAATAGAGGAATTGCCTATGTATCATAAGATTTGGAAAATCCCATACAGCAAGCCGTATATCCCCTCAGAGCTTGTGGATGCGGGGTATTCTCCCCTTCTGGCAGCCGCTCTTTCCCTGAGGGGTATATACACGGCCGACGATGCCCGCAAGCTGCTGGACAGCGACTATGAATGTCTCCATGACCCCATGCTTATTTCAGGCATGGACAAGGCCGTGGAGCGTGTCTGCCGGGCCATCAGAGACCGGGAGATCATTGCGGTATACGGTGACTATGATGTGGACGGTATTACCTCCACCTGTCTTTTGACTGACTATATCCGTTACAAAGGCAATGAATGCCATCCCTACATTCCTGACAGGGATGAGGAGGGCTATGGTCTCAACAGCGCCGCACTGGATCATTTGAGAAGCAAGGGAGTAAGCCTTGTTATAACCGTTGACTGCGGCATCACGGCCGTGGAAGAAGCGGAGCACGCAAAAAAGCTGGGCATGGACATGGTCATAACTGACCATCACGAGTGCAAAAGCGGCGCCTTGCCTGACGCCTGCGCCGTAATAGACTGTAAGCAGGATGGGGATAATTATCCCAACAAGAACCTGGCCGGTGTAGGTATGGCTTTGAAGCTGGTCTGTGCCTGTGAAGGCAACAGCCACGCCATGCTGGAGCGCTATGCAGACCTTGTTGCTGTTGGCACCGTGGCTGATGTAATGCCTTTGATCGATGAAAACCGCTATCTGGTGCGCCGTGGTCTTGAAATGCTCAGACGCGATCCCCGTCCCGGTATCTCTGCCATGCTCAGGGAGATGTCCATTGAGACCAAGAACATAAATGCCTCCACCGTGGGATACAGTCTTGCACCAAGGCTCAATGCCGCCGGCAGACTGGGTCAGGCCTGGAGCGCGGCGGAGCTGCTCATGTGCTCCGATATAAGCAAAGCCCACTCCATGGCAGCGGAGCTCTGCGAGCTCAACCGCCAGCGGCAGAATATAGAGACTGAGATATGGAGAGAAGCCCAGGAGCTTATTTCCGATGCAACGCCGGATGCCCCCATAGTTCTCGCCAGTGAAAACTGGCATCAGGGCGTTATAGGCATTGCCGCCTCCCGCCTTGCCGAGCAGTATTCCCTGCCGGCAATCATGATCTGTCTCAACGGAGATGACGGCAAAGGCTCCTGCCGCAGTCACGGCGGCTTTAACCTTTTCGAAGCCCTGTCTGCCTGTGCCGAACACTTGAGCGGTTTTGGCGGCCATGCATTGGCAGCCGGCCTTAAAATCAAGCGCCACCAGCTGGACGCTTTCCGCAATGCTCTCGCGGAATACTACCGCAGCAATCGTCCCGAGCCACAGCCGGAGGTGCAGTGCGATCTGCTCATTGCCGACCCCGGTCTTTTCACGGTTGAAAGTGTCCGCTCTCTGGACCAGCTGGAGCCTTTCGGCAACTCTAACCCCAAGCCGATCATGTGCATGAACTGCGTGGAGCTGGAAAGCGCCAGCGCAGTGGGCAATGGCAGACATTTGAAGCTCCGTGTGCGTCTGGGCAGAAGCCGTTTTGACGGCATATTCTTCTCCCACACGGCCCAGGAGCTGGATGTCAGAGAGGGTGACAGCGTAGATGTTGCTTTCACTCCTCAGGTTAACGAATATAAAGGTCATGTTTCGGTACAGCTCCTGGTAACGGCACTTAGAAAGCATGATCCCAGAGAGCTCTGTGAGGCTATTCTCTCCGGCAATGATGTCTGCCACTGGGCAGCTTCCCCGTTCCGCCCGGACAGAAAGGATTTTGTCCGCGTCTGGAAGATGATGGGCAGCGATTTCAAAGTGGGAAGAGATGTGGAGGCTGTAATTGCCCAGTGCCCTCAGGACATGGCGGCGGAGCGTTTCTGCATCTGCCTCATGACCTTTATGGAGGCCGGCCTGCTCTCAAACGAAAACGGGATAATTTACGGCGCCGTCTGCTGCACCATTGACGGCAAGGCAGACCTTGATAATACAAATCTCATGAGATCCCTTAGGTCCCAGTAAGCAAGGATGAAACTGAAATGGATGAAAAGAAAGTAATTGCACATACACCCCTTGACCCGGATGCAATGTTCGCCGAGCTTGAGGAAAAGCTTAAAAACTCAGGCAGCGATATGAATCTGGAGCGCATCCGCGCTGCATATATTATGGCCCGTGATGCCCATGAGGGCCAGAAGAGGAAAGACGGCTCTCCCTATGTGACCCATTGCGTAGCCACCGCGGACATTTCCTTTGACATGGGTCTGGACGAGGATTCCGTCGTCTCCGCCCTGCTGCACGACGTTATTGAGGACACGCCGCTGGAGCATGCTGATGTGGCAAAACAATTCGGTACTGCCGTTGCAGATATTGTTGAGGGTGTTACAAAGCTTACAAGAGTTCAGTACACCAGCAAGGAAGACGAGCAGATGGAGAATATGCGCAAGATGCTCATGGCAATGTCCAAGGACATCCGCGTTATCCTCCTGAAAACCGCTGACCGCCTGCATAATATGCGCACCATGGACTTCCAGAGCCCTGAAAAGCAGCGCTCCAAGTCCCTTGAAACCATGGAGATTTATGCCCCAATCTCCCACCGCCTCGGAATGTCCAGGGCAAAATGGGAGCTGGAGGATCTTTCTCTGAAGTATCTGGACCCCGCCGGTTATGATGAGATCACCCGTACCCTCGAGGAGAAAATGCCTGTCCTTGAAGAGTTCATGGACAGCATGAAGCAGAAGATAATGGAGCGCCTTGAAAGCGAAGGCATCAAGTGCACCATTTTCTGCCGCATCAAGCATGTTTACAGCATCTACCGCAAGATGTATGCCCAGAAGCTGGATCTTTCAGGTATTTTTGACCTGTGCGCTTTCCGTGTAATTGTTGATACGCTGCCTGACTGCTACAATGTTCTGGGTATCATCCATGATATGCTCAAGCCTGTGCCCGGCCGCTTCAAGGACTATATCTCCACCCCCAAGGCCAACATGTATCAGAGCCTGCACACCACCGTTATCGGCAATGAGGGCATCCCCTTTGAGGTGCAGATCCGCACCTGGGATATGCATCACACGGCAGAATACGGCATCGCAGCCCACTGGAAGTATAAGATGGGCAATAATTCAAGCGTTGTCAGAACAGGCGATGAGGATAAGTTTGCCTGGGTCCGGCGTCTGCTGGAGAGCCAGCAGGAATCCGATGCCCCCGACTTCCTGCACAACCTGAAGTTTGATATGTTCAGCGATGAGGTCTTCGTATTCTCCCCCAAGGGCGATGTTATCAACCTGCCCGCAGGCTCCACCCCCATTGACTTTGCGTACAACATTCACTCCGACGTCGGCAATAAGATGGTGGGCGCCAAGGTCAACGGCCGCATCGTCACCTATGACTACGCTCTGCAGAATGGCGACATTGTTGAAATAAGAACCTCCAAGTCCGCTTCGGGCCCCAGCCGCGACTGGCTGAATGTGGCAAAGAGCGGCTCTGCCAGAACCAAGATCAAGCAGTGGCTCAAAAAGGAGCGCCGCGAGGAGAACATCATCCGCGGCAGAGAGCTGCTTGAAACCGAGCTTAAGCACAACGGCATCAGCCTTGAGGAAGCCTCCTCCGAGGAGATCGTAACTCCCATCCTCAAGAAACTGTCCATGCCCCATATTGACGATCTTCTCGCAGCCATCGGCTACGGCGGTATCACCGTGGGCCGCGTTGCAAACCGCATCCGAGATGAGATCAAGAACTCCAAGGCCGAGAAAAAGACGGTCCTTGACAAGATCTCCGAGGCCGCAGAGCGCAGAGAGACCAATGCCAGCAAAAAGGAAAGGAAGTCTGTCCACGGCATCCTTGTTGAAGAGCTGGACAACTGCCTTGTCAAGTTCTCCCGCTGCTGCACCCCCGTCCCCGGTGACGATATCATAGGCTTCATCACCCGCGGTCAGGGCGTATCAATCCACAGGGCCGACTGTGAGAACTTCCGCAACCGAATGGATGACCCCGAGTATCAGGGCCGTTGGGTAAAGGTAAGCTGGGCAAGAGACATTACCGAGAGCTATGTGACCACCATCACCATCTCCTCCAAGGAGCGCTCCGGCCTTGTTATGGACGTTGCCACAATTCTCAACTCCGTAAACGCCAAGGTCCGTACCCTGTCCGCAAAGGACATCGGCTCCGGCCTCGCCCTTACCATAGTGACTTTGGAAGTAAAAAATTCCGGCGAGCTGCGCTATATCATGAACCGTCTCGCCTCCATCCCCGGTGTTTCCGAGGTCACCAGAAATTCAAAATAGAAACAGGATAGTAATATGAGAGCAGTTGTAACAAGAGTCAGGTCCGCCTCTGTCACCATTGACGGCAAGGTACACGGAAGCATAAACGCAGGTTTTCTGGTATTGCTGGGCGTCCATCAGGATGACACTGAGGCTGAAGCCAGGAAAATTGCAGACCGTATCTGCGGTCTGCGGGTTTTCGAGGATGAAAACGGCAAAATGAATGTGAACCCCTCAGACGCAGGTGCCGAGCTTTTAATTGTCAGCCAGTTCACCCTTTTTGCCGACTGTAAATCCCGCCGCCCCGGCTTTTCCAAAGCCGCCCGCCCTGAGACCGCCATCCCCCTCTACGAGCTTGTGCAGCAGGAATGCCGCGACAGAGGCTTCAAGGTGGAGACCGGCGTATTTGCGGCCGAGATGCTTGTTGAATCTGTAAACGACGGCCCCATCACCATTATTCTTGATACAAAGGAGCTTTAAAGATGCAAATTAAAACTCTGCCCCTGGGACATCTTATGGCCAACTGCCACATTGTAATCAACGAAGACACTCTGGAGTGTGTCATTGTCGACCCGGGCGAAGAAAGCAATACCATCATGTATTTTCTTGAGCAGAACAATCTCAAGTGCAAGGCAATTCTGCTGACCCACGGCCACTTTGATCATGTGGGCGCATCTATCCCCGTGTCCGAGGAGACAGGAGCCCCTGTGTACATGAACAGAAAGGATATGGACTGCAACCTGTGCCTGGGCATTGAGGAGGAACTCATCCCTCAGGATGTCATAAACTATGACGACGGCGATGTGCTTGAGTTTGCAGGCTTTACTTTCCGTGTTATCGCTACTCCCGGCCACACCTTTGGCGGTGTGTGCCTGCAGTGTGAGGATGTGATCTTCACCGGTGATACTCTTTTCAGAAACGGTGCGGGCCGCACCGATCTGCACGGCGGCAGCATGGATAATCTGCTGGCCTCCCTGCGCAAGCTCTGCGCCATTGAAGGCGATTTTGAGCTCTACACCGGACACATGGACAACTCTACTCTTGATATCGAACGCAATAATAACCCTTACTGCAAGGGTGCCATGAACATAAAACAGTAAAGCGAGGCGTTTTTAATGCAGGAACCCACTCTGGTAATTCTGGCAGCGGGCATGGGCAGCCGTTTCGGCGGGCTCAAGCAGATCACTGCCGTTGACGAAAACAAACACGCGATCATTGACTTCTCTCTTTTTGATGCTTACAGAGCAGGCTTTCGCAAGGTAGCCTTTATCATCAAGCATCAGATCGAGGAGGACTTCAAGAACGCCATCGGCCAGCGCATGGAAAAATACTTCGATGTCAAATACATCTATCAGGAGCTGGACAAGCTTCCGGAAGGCTATGATATTCCCGAAGGCAGGGTCAAGCCCTGGGGCACCGGCCACGCAGTAATGTGCTGCAAGGACGTTGTGGACGGCCCCTTCGCCGTTATCAATGCGGACGATTTTTACGGCCCCTCCGCCTACAAATCCCTATATACTTTTCTCTCTGAGGACAGAGCGGATAATGAACACGCCATGGTGGCATACTTACTTAAAAACACCGTTACCGAAAACGGCAGCGTTGCCCGCGGCATCTGCCAGGTTGAGAACGGTTTCCTCACCGATGTAGTGGAAACTCTGGGCATTGTAAAAGACGGCGAAAACGGCGCATACCCCGATACAGAGGGCAGGATGCAGCCCATTACCGGCGATGCCCCCGTATCCATGAACTGCTGGGGCTTTGGCAAGGGTATGCTCAGAGAGCTGTGGGAGCGTTTCCCCGCATGGCTGGACAAGAATGTACCCGTAAATCCCCAGAAATGCGAATATTTCCTGCCCTTTGTAGCAAACGAGCTTATTCAGGAAAATGCTGCCAGTGTAAAGATTCTCAACTGCCATGAGACCTGGCACGGAATCACCTATAAAGAGGATATGCAGAGCGTAATTGACGCTATTGCAGACATGAGAAAGCAGGGCATCTACCCTGAGGCACTTTTGGACTAAAAGGCAAGCCTGACCACCGCGCAAGTATTAAATTCATATAAAAAACAGAAGAAGCGAGGGAATTAGCTTTGAGAAAAACAAAGATCATTTGCACAATGGGTCCCGCCACAGACGATGTGGAAGTGCTGAAGGAAATGATTCATGCCGGTATGAATGTGGCGCGTTTCAACTTCAGCCATGGCAGTCACGAAGAGCATCTCCAGCGCATGAATCTGGTTCGCGATGCACGCAGCCAGCTTGGCAAGCCCGTTTCCCTTATGCTGGACACCAAGGGTCCAGAGATCCGCACCGGAACCTATGCCGGCGGCAAGGTCTCCATCGTTGAAGGCCAGAGCTTCACACTGACCACCAGAGAACTGGAGGGTGATGAAACTCAGGTCAGCATCAATTACGCCGGTCTTCCCCAGGATGTATCGGTCGGCACCCGCATCCTGATCGATGACGGTCTTGTTGCCTTTGAGGTCAAGGAGATCTGCGGTCAGGACATTATCTGCAAGGCTCTCAACAACGGCACTCTCAGCGGCCGCAAGAGCATAAATGTACCCGGTCTGGAGCTGCATATGCCGTATATTTCCGAGAGAGACAGGGCGGACATTCTCTTTGGCATAGAGCAGGAAGTGGACTATGTGGCCGCAAGCTTCTGCCGCAAGGCTGAGGATATGATTGAGCTGCGCACCCTGCTCAACGAAAATGGCGGCAAGGACATCGGCATCATCGCAAAGATCGAGAACAAGGAAGGCGTTGAGAATCTCACTGAGATCCTCCGCAATGTAGAGGGCATCATGGTTGCCCGCGGTGATCTGGGTGTAGAGGTTCCCTTTGAGCAGCTGCCACAGATTCAAAAGCATCTGATCAAAGAGGCGACCCGCCACAGCAAGGTGGTAGTAACAGCTACTCAGATGCTGGAATCCATGGCGCACAATCCCAGACCCACCAGGGCTGAGGTCAGCGATGTTGCAAATGCTGTCTACGACGGCACCAGCGCCATCATGCTCAGCGGCGAGACCAGCGTAGGCAAGTACCCCGTTGAGACCGTGCGTACCATGAGCCGCATTGCCAAAACCGCTGAGGACACCATCGATTACGAGCAGCGCAGGCTCTCCCGCGGTGAATTCAAGGATATGGAGCTCGAGGGTGATTCAAAAACCAACGCTATTGCACATGCCGTTTGCTCCACCAGTAATGATCTGGACGCAAAGTGCATAGTTGCTTTCACCGAGTCCGGTTCCACCGCAAGAGCCGTATCCGGCCGCAGACCCGGCAAAACCATTGTAGCGCCCACCCCCAACAGCAAGAGCTTCCACAGAATGGCAATGTACTGGGGTGTGGTTCCCTGTGTGGTCAGAAAGCCTGTAAGCACTGCCGATCTCTACACTCAGGCTGTGGGCGCCGCCGCAAGGCAGGTAGGCGCCGCAGTTGACGACATCATTGTTGTCACCGCGGGCATGCCTGTGGGCAGGGTATCCTATACCAATACCATGCGGGTAATTGAGATCACCGACGAATATCTCAATATGGCCTTTGAAGAGAATATTTAAATTAAAAAATGACACCCAAGGGTGTCATTTTTTATGTTTTTATTTGTTTTTTTCTGCCGGAGACAAGTATCTGAATCAGCGCGAAGATCATCACCGCAGCCGCAGAGTAGCTCACGCCCAGGCCTGTGTAGTTGAGCAGGCCCAGCGCCGCAACTGCACAGAGCAGCAGCATCAGGGCTGTGGGTCTGACAAAGCCAGTCTTTTTGATAATCTCAAAAGAGGCAAGGAAGCAGATAAGGCAGGGCAGAGCCGCCACTATCATAAGAATACAGGCATAGCCTCTGTAAGTATTTTCCTCATGTATCTGCTCATTAAAGCCTGCAATGTAAGCCTCCACCGCAGTGACGAAATCCTCGCCGTTCTCTACCGCTTCCTCAACTTCCGGCTTTTCCAAAAATGTGAGATACAGTGTTTTCAGGCGCTTTTCCCTTGCCTTTTGCTCTTCGCTGAGCTGTTCTTTGGAGATTATTTCCTGCTCCTCCTGAAGAAGTTCATCTCTGGTGCTCTCAAGCTCTGCTTTCTGATCTTCAAGCTGACCCATCTCGTACCAGATAAGTGTGCGCTGATAGTACAGCGCATTTTCAGCTTCCTCAAGGCTGATCCGCCCCGCATCCAATTCTACAAGCCCTGCCTCCAGCTCCTGAATATTTTTGGCAAGCTCCTCGGCCGAGGGAACATTTTCATTTGTTACTATGGGCTCAAGCTGATCCACCACGGGTTGGATCTGTGATATTGACATTGAAAGTATAGAGCCGACCTGAGTTCCAATGCCAATAAGGACAGGAACTTTGTTATTATATATCTCCGCTGAGGAAGTGTCTGCAGTTTTAAGAGCCCCCACCGCATCGGCAAGTGCTGTTTTAAGTTCTGCTGGCACCATCTCGCCAAGGCTCTCCAACACCTGAATTGCGCTTTCTCCTGCTCCTATTGCGTTGCCATATGCCGCAGCAAACGCACCATCTTTGTCAGAGATGTCGCTGTCACCGGTCTGTTCTCCATCTTCAGCATTACTTCCGCTTGAGCTGCCGCCGGAACTGCTCAGCATCGGATTAAGGCCGGCCAAATTGCTCATAACAAAGCCAGCCCCTTGCAGTGCCTGTAACTGAGGCTTAAGTGTACTGTATGTAGTACAGGCAGTCTGCAGATCCTTTAACTGAGCCAACGTATTCTCAAGCTCTTTTTTCGTATTTTCAAGCTTACCCTTTGCATATGCCAATGCGGCATCTGCCTCATCCAGCGCCTCAACGCCTGTCTGGATTCCGCCCTTGGTTGCAGTATAAGTGGCAAGCTCTGTCCTGTGCTCTGCGGCAGAATCCTCATGCTTTTCTTTCAGCTCAGTCAATGCTTCACTGGCAGACGCATAAGGCTCCATCCACTCATTTTCGGCAAGGAGCTTAGTGTATTCATCAAGATCCGCCTGCATTTTATTAACCGCGGACACATTATTGTTGTAATCATTTTCCGCATTCTGCAAGCCCATAATACCTGCGCCAAGCATTGGCAGGTAGACTATGGCCAGACAAACAGCAGAAATCCGGACCAATACAGGGTGCTTCAACACAATTCCCCCAAGTCTATTTTAATAATTTGATTATAGCACTTATTTGTGAAAAATCTATGTATATATAAAATATTTTTCTTTCAATAATGCTTCTGATATAGTATATTTATTGAGTGGTGATTTTTTGATATGCTGATCAGTTTCGCGCCCCTGGAGGGCATTACAACATATACATACCGCAATCTGCACGCCAGGCTTTTCGGCGGTGCGGATACATACTATGCCCCCTTTATTGCCCCTGATGGAGGCGGCAAATTCAAGGACTCCGCCCTGAGAGATGTACTCCCTGAAAACAACAAGGATATTCCGCTTGTTCCCCAGATTCTCTGCAACAGAGCAGAGGCTTTTCTGGCCGGGGCTGAGAGACTTGCTGCCATGGGTTATGAGGAAGTGAACCTGAACGCAGGCTGTGCCTCGGGTACAGTTGTACCAAAGCACAAGGGTGCAGGCATGCTTATTGACCTTGTATCGCTGGATGAATTTTTGAATGAGGTTTTTTCCAAATGCCCCATTAAAGTCTCCGTCAAAACCCGCATGGGTGTGGAGAGCACGGAAGAATTTCCCGCAATACTGGAGGTTTACAACAAATATCCCCTGTCTCAGCTGATTATTCATGCCAGAGACAAGGCCGGAAAATACACAAGTCGCCCCGATACTCAGATGTTCATTGACAGCTTCCCCAATAGTAAGGCACTGACTGTCTATAACGGTGACATTTTCTCTTCCTCTCAGCTGTCTGCTTTGTGCGAAAAGCTGCCCGGGCTTGAGAGCGTCATGCTGGGCAGAGGCGCAATCGCAAATCCCGCGCTCCCCCGTCAGCTCAGAGGCGGCGCAAAGCTTGATAAGGCTGAGCTCAAGAACTTCCACGATGAACTTATGGCTGAGTACACAAGCATCGGGCTGAGCGATTTTTTTACCGTGGGCAGACTGAAGGAAATATGGTTTTACAGCTCTCATATGTTCCCCGACAGTCAGAAGGCTATGAAAAAAGTTTTGAAAAGCCGCAGTCTCCCTGAGTATCAGTCCGCTGTCTCCCAATTTTTTGCCGGTGAAGTTCTTGACAGCGAGAGCTTTTTCACGGCCCCGAGGTAGAGCGTATGGCAATAAGGATACTACATGAAGACAAGTGGCTCTGCCTTTGCGTTAAGGAAGCGGGCGTCTCCTCTGAGGACAGCGGCATGCCGGCACTTTTAAAGCAGCAGTGTGGTATGGAGCACTACTGTGTCCACAGGCTGGACATGGCTGTTGGCGGAGTAATGGTATATGCCAGAGACAAAGCCTGCGCCGGAAAACTCTCTGCGCTGCTTTCAGGCCGGGAAGTGGAAAAAGAGTACCTGGCTGTCATTCAGGGCAGACCTGATACAGATTCCGGCATCATGCGGGATCTGCTTTTCAAGGACAGTTCCAAAAATAAAAGCTATGTGGTAAAGCGTATGCGCAAGGGTGTGAAAGAGGCCGAGCTTGAGTACAAGCTTCTGGAAGCGAAGACCGACATGAGCCTCGTGAAAATCAGGCTGCACACCGGCCGCAGCCATCAGATAAGGGTACAATTTTCATCCCGCGCAATGCCCCTTGTGGGAGATGTGAAATACGGAAGCATACATAAGGACTGCCCTATCGCCCTCTGGTCACACAGGCTCTGCTTCAAGCACCCCATGACCGGAAATACAATTGATATTTCTGAATATCCAACACAGATAAAACCTTGGAATGAGTTTACAGGAGGTCAAAATGGCTAAAATCTACACATCTGCCGACCAGCTTATCGGCGGCACTCCCCTGCTGAGACTGCACAACATTGAAAGAGAGCTGGGTCTGAAAGCTCAGATCCTGGCAAAGCTTGAGTACTTTAATGTGGCCGGCTCTGTTAAAGACAGAGTTGCAAAGAATATGCTGGATGACGCTGAAAAAAATGGACGTCTGAACAAGGACACTGTCATAATCGAGCCCACCTCCGGCAATACCGGTATTGGTCTGGCCTGCGTTGCTGCCGCAAGAGGATATAAGGTCATAATCGTCATGCCCGACAACATGACCGAGGAGCGCAAGCTGACCATGAGAGCCTACGGCGCCGAGCTTGTGCTTACTCCCGGAGAAGCAGATATTGAGGGGGCCATCGCCAAGGCCGACGAGCTCCACGCACAAATACC
>CAZYTE010000020.1:7301-16517 GCA_964649425.1 uncultured Oscillospiraceae bacterium | reverse complement strand
GTCCTTCAGAATATCCAGATAGAAGGAGCTAAGCTCAACAACACAGAAGTCGTTTATAGCATGAGAAACAACATGGAACTCATAGTCATTGTATGCTTCGCTGACCTTGGTCATCAGCTCATTGAGCTTGGTGACCGCCCAGCGGTCAAGCTCGCACATTTCCTCGGGCTTTACCAGATTATTGGCATCGAAGCCGTCCAGATTACCCAGACAGTAGCGGGCGGTATTGCGGAACTTCAGGTAGTTCTGGCTCAGCTGCTTGAAGATCTCCTTGGAGCAGCGAACATCCACATGGTAGTCGGCGGAGCCTGCCCACAGGCGGATCATATCAGCGCCGAACTCCTTAATGATGTCAGCGGGATCAATTCCGTTACCCAAAGACTTGTGCATTGCCTTGCCTTCACCGTCAACAGTCCAGCCGTGGGTCAGGCACTCCTTATAGGGGGCACCCATGCCAAATGCGCCGACAGCGGTCAGCAGGGAGGACTGGAACCAACCGCGGTACTGGTCACCGCCTTCAAGATACATATCAGCGGGCCAGAAGTCCTGATCGCGCTTCATGGAAGCAAAGTGGGTGGAGCCGGAGTCAAACCAGCCGTCCAGCGTGTCGGTCTCCTTAGTGAAGTGGACACCGCCGCAGTGGGGGCACCTGAAGCCGTTGGGCAGAAGCTCATTTGCTTCCATCTCAAACCAGGCGTTGCTGCCCTTGTCCTCGAAGATGGTGGCAACAGACTCAATGGTCTCCTCGGTGCAGATGGTCTTCTTGCAGTCATCGCAGTAAAATACAGGAATAGGCAGACCCCAGCGGCGCTGACGGGAAATACACCAGTCATTACGCTCGCGGATCATTGCACTCATACGCTCCTTGCCCCATGCGGGCAGCCAGCGGACCTCATCACAGGCCTTGATGGCAGCATCCTTGAAGGAGTCAACAGAGCAGAACCACTGAGGAGTGGCACGGAAGATAATGGGGCTCTTGCAGCGCCAGCAGTGGGGATAGCTGTGGACGATCTCCTCGGAAGCGAAGAGTGCACCGCTCTCCTTCATATCGGCAAGGATAACAGGATTGGATTCCTCAGTCTTGAGACCGGCGTACTTGCCGGCATAATCAGTGTGGCGGCCCTGATCGTCAACAGGGACGATCATCTCCATGCCGTAGCGCATGCAGGTCTGGTAATCATCAGCACCGAAGCCGGGAGCGGTATGTACGCAGCCGGTACCGGAATCCATAGTGACATAGTCAGCCAGCAGCAGGCGGGAGGTCTTGGGCAGGAAAGGATGCTGAGCCAGCATATTCTCATAGAAGCTGCCGGGATGGGTCTCAACGATCTCGTATTCCTCAACGCCGCCGACCGTCATGACCTTCTCAGCCAGAGCCTCGGCCAGGATGTACATCTCGCCGTTTGCAGCTCGGACAACAGCGTAGCTCTCATCGGGATGCATACAGATAGCCAGGTTGCCGGGCAGAGTCCAGATGGTGGTAGTCCAAATGACAAAATTGAGCTTGCTGTGATCCAGATGGCCCAGCTTGCCCAGATCGTCCTTCATGGGGAACTTAACATAGACGGTGGTACAGGGATCATCCTTATATTCGATCTCGGCCTCGGCCAGAGCGGTCTCGTCCTTGGGGCACCAGTAAACAGGCTTAAGGCCCTTGTAAATATGGCCGTTCTGATACATCTTGCCGAAAATACGGATCTCATCAGCTTCGAAGCCCTTATTCATGGTCTTGTAGGGGTGCTCCCAGTCTCCGATAACACCCAGACGCTTGAAACCGTCCATCTGGCGGTTGATGTACTTCTCGGCGTATGCATGGCAGGCGTCGCGGAAATCAGCAACGCTCATTGCCTTATGGTTCAGCTTCTGCTCCTTGATGATCGCGCTCTCAATGGGCATACCATGGTTATCCCAACCGGGGATGTAGGGAGTATAGTAGCCGCGCATGGCGTAGGAACGGACAATAAAGTCCTTAATGGTCTTGTTCAGGGCGTGACCCATGTGGATATCGCCGTTGGAGAAGGGAGGGCCGTCATGCAGAGAGAAACGGGGCTTGCCTTCATTCTTTTTCAGAAGCTCGTTGTAAATATCCATCTCTTCCCAAGCCTTGAGCATATCGGGCTCACGCTTGGGCAGACCGGCTCTCATGGGGAAGTCGGTCTGGGGCAGATTGAGAGTGGAATTAAAATCCTGTGACATAATGATCTCCTATTCCGGGTAATTATAAAATCGAACAACGGGGCGCGCTGTGCGCGCCCCGAAGGTATTAAACAAAACTTACAGAGAGAAAGGCTGGGTGCTTTCCAGCTTGTTGACCTTCTTGACATCGGCATCCTCGTCAAAGTCGATCATAACCTGAGCTTCAGGCTTTGCGCGGGCAACAGAGTTTTCAATGCTGCGGATAGCATCCTCAACAGAGGGCTGCTTTACTTCCTCCTTCTTGCTCTCGGTGGAAGCGATGAGACCGCTGCTGATAGCATCGATGTTCTTCAGCTGGGTGTTGCACAGAGCGCGGATACCGTCAATAAACTTGGAGGTAGCAGCCTTGGCATCCTCAAGACGGCGCTCCTGCTGAACGGTCAGCTCCTCGATGGAGCCGACTCTTGCCTTGACCTGACGCTCTGCGTCAGCCAGCATGGCGTTGGCGCGCTGGCGGGCATCGGTCTCGATCTGAACGGCCAGCTTCTGAGCGGAGAGAACTGCCTTGTTCAGAGCGTCCTCATTGGCACGGTATTCCTCGATCTTGTCGACGAGAACCTTCATCTTGCTCTTGAGGACTGCATTTTCCTTCTGAGCGGCGGTAAAGTCCTCAGCCAGCTCCTCCAGAAAATCATCAACGGAGGCCATGTCATAGCCGTTGAACTTGGATTTTTCAAAAGTCTTTTCACGAATGTCCTGAGCGGTAATCATATCTGTATCCACCTTTCAAAGATTCTTTGTTTAGAAGTATTGGCCGTCACTGACAGGCTGTTCGGTCTGCGCGCCCAGAATATCCACATTCTGGGGAGTGACGAAATAGGTCTTCGCCGAGATGGGTGTGATCTTACCCTGCAGGGCAAAGGTGATGCCGGAAAGAAAGTCCAGCAGACGACGGGCGGTGTCGATGGGCAGACCGTCAAGGGTCATTACCACTGAGCGGCCCTGAAGCAGATGGTCCATAAGGGCGCCTGCCTCGTCAAAGGACTTGGGGCTGAAGATGACCTGAGTGTCACCGCCGCCCATTGCCACAGGCCTGTCCTTGCGGGCTTTGGGCTTGACGCTCTTTTTGCCCAGACCGCCGAAAATACCGCCTTCGGCCCCGCCGGCAGCGGGCTTTTTTGCGGGCTCGGGGTTTGCGGAGGGCTCTTCACCGAAGGTGTTTTCAAACTCAAGCTGTGCGGCGGTAGGGCCGGGAGCAGGCTTGATGTTTATATTGGCACCCTCGAAGAAATCTTCCTCGTCGTCTATAGGTTGTGTAAGCTTACGCAGTTCATCCATGAAACCCATGGTCTTGCCTCCTGTTGGCCTATTTATAGACACGCGGCCCGAAAATGGCGCTGCCCAATCTCAGTATATTGGCTCCGAAAGCGACTGCCTCCCGGTAATCGCCGGACATACCCATGGACAAAAAGTCCATATGTACATTATCGTATTTTTTTCCGCTATTGTCAACAAAAAGCTGCTCCATACGAGCAAAATATGGCCGATTTTCGCCACTGTTTTCGCAAATGGGAGGAATAGCCATCAATCCTCTGACCCGAACAGAGTCAAAAGTCGAGGCAAAAAGCAGCGCATCGGAAATTTTCTCCGGCTCGAAGCCGGATTTGGACTCCTCCCCGGCGATATTGACCTCCAGCAGAACATCCTGAACAATGCCCCGTTTTTTCGCTTCCTTCTGAATCACCTCCAGAAGCTCCGGGTCGTGCACCCCATGAATGAGCTCAGCCAGACCTACCACCTGCCGGACTTTGTTCTTCTGCAGATGACCGATGAAGTGGAGGGGACAGCCGGTGTAAGCGCCCTGAGCGTTCTTTTCCAGCATCTCCTGCACCCGGTTTTCTCCGCAGATATCCACACCCGCCCGGATGGCCTGCTGAACTCTGTCGGCATCGTTCGTTTTGGTGGCGGCAAGCAGCATGATTTTTGAAGCATCTCTGCCCGCAGATACGGCAGCCGATTCAATTTCAGCCCTGATCATATGGATATTTTCCGCAATACTCATCCCGGCGCCTTCCCTTCATCCCAAATCTCTCTGTTAATGACGATGCTTTCTCCCTCTCTCAGCGCGTCCCATGAATAGCTCTGCTGTGCAAGGCAGAAATCATCGCCCGTATATATTATATCCACAGTTCTTGCTTCCACAAGCCCTGCGGTGAGTACCCAAATATATTTTTTCCCCTCGCTGTCTGTGTGGACAGCATCTACGGGGATTTTTAATCCTCTGTGTTCGTCTAAAATAAGCTCGGCACTGCATTTTCGCAGGCTCAGAAGCTTTTCGCCGCCGCCGTTTATCCGCAGCAGCACATATTCCCGGTCTTCATCCCGGCAGTCGGCCCACACAAGGGCCTGACACTCCGTTTCAATATCCTGAAAAAGCAGTCTGCAGCCCTGCCCGACGGAGGGGGCACTGCCCTCTCTGACCTCGGCGGCAAAATACCATACATTGTCAAAAACAAGTCTGCCTGCGCTGTGCCGCAGCTTTTCACTTTTGCCGGCCATAAGCGATGAAAAAGTATCGGCGCTGAAAGGAAAAAGCATGTCCGGGCTCAGGTGTTCAAAACCGTCACAGTACTCATAAAATGTGGCCGGAACACCCGACAAGGCGGACCCGGCAGGGTACCTCTCGCCATTTTCCGGACTGTTTTCAGCCGAAAGGCCGACAAGCAGCTGCTCCTGCCTGACGGCGATTCCGTAAATTTTTGTGCTTTCGATGATGGCGATGCTCTCCGCCTGAACCGTCTGCACATCGGAGGCCAGATCCTCGTAGAATCCGGCACCGATGTAGGCACAGACGGCCAGAAACAGAAGTACGCCTACCACGCCCATGAAGCGTGAGGAAGACAGTTCCCTATGTATCTGCACCGAAGTCAAGGGGACGGGGCGGCACGATGGTGGAAATTGCGTGCTTGTAGATAAGCTGCTGCTTTCCGTCGGAGTCCAGCACAACGGTGAAGCCGTCAAAGCCCTTTACCACGCCGTGCAGCTGGAAGCCGTTCATCAGGAACATGGTGACTGTCAGCCTGTCCCTTCTTGCGATGTTTAGGAAATTATCCTGGAGATTCTGCGTTTTCTGCATTTTCGCCAACTCCTTTTTCTCTGAGCGGGTCTGCCGCTCGCATAGTGTATTCCACCAAACGGTGGTACTCTATGATATAACGGAGTGGGAGTCGAAAACTGTCTGAATCAGTCCAGATATTTTTTTATCGCGTCAAGAGCTGCGGCCATATCGGGCTCTCTGCCCCAGTTTATCCACAGGGCATCCTCTGTGCGCCTGAACCATGTCAGCTGTCTTTTCGCGTAGCGCCGGCTGCCCATTTTTATCTGCTCCAGAGCTTCCTCGCGGCTGATCTCACCACGCAGGGCGGACACAGCTTCCTTATAGCCGATGGCCTGCATGGCCGTGCACTCATCGCTGAGACCGCTGTTTAAAAGGGCCTCAACTTCCTCAAAAAGTCCCTGCTCTGCCATAAGGTCTACCCGGAGATTTATCCTGTCATACAAGTCCTGCCGGTCCTTGAAGTTGAGGAGAATGGTCTTTGCCTCAAAGCGGGGCGGAAGAGCCTTTGTGGCGGTGTCATGCTCCGTTATGGTCATGCCGGTGAGCTCAAAAATCTCAAGGGCTCTCACAATGCGGCGCTTGTCGGAGGCGTGGAGCCTGGCTGCCCTCTCTGGGTCGACCTGAGAGAGTCTTTGCAGCAGCTCCTCGCCGCCCAAACGATCATATTCTTCGCCCAGTCTGGCTCTCAGTTCGCTGCTGTCATCTTTTTGGGCAAAGTCTCTGCCGGAGAGCAGAGAATCAATGTACAGCCCGGTGCCGCCGCAGATTATGGGCATCTTGCCCCGGGCGATAATGTCCCGGCAGCACATTTCAGCCTCTTCCACATAGCGGGATACGGAGTAGTCCTCGTCAGGATCACACACATCTATCATGTGGTGCACCGCCTGAGCCTGCTCGGCGGCAGTTGCCTTGGCGGTGCCTATGTCCATGCGCCTGTATATCTGCATGGAGTCGGCGGAGACTATCTCCCCATTATATAGTTTCGCAAGCTCTATGCTGAGCCCAGTTTTGCCGGAGGCGGTGGGACCCGCGATTACGATCACCTTATCTGCCATAATTAAACAATTCTCTTAAACAGCTTATCCAGCTCCCGGCGGCTCATGGTCACAGCCACAGGCCTGCCGTGGGGGCAATATTTCACTCTGCCGGACATGACCTCATCCACCAGCTTTTCAAGCTCGGCCTTATGGGTATCCCAGCCGGCCTTGATGGCGGCCTTGCAGGCAACGGTGTGGAGAATTTCGTCCCTTGCGCCCTGTGCATCCAGACTCCTGCCACGGCGCAGCTTTTCGCAAATTTCTTCAATGGCGGCAGCGGCATCGCCACCGGCCATATCCGCAGGCACGGCGCGGACAATGTAATCCCCCTCACCGAAAAGCTCGATCTCAAAGCCAAGCTCTGAGAGCAGCTCGCCCCTTGATTCGATTATATCCATATCCTCGCCGGAGAGCTTCAGGGGAACGGAGACAAGCAGGCTCTGAGACATGATCTGCCTGTCCTGAGCTTTCAGCCGGTCAAAGATGATGCGCTCGTGGGCGGCATGCTTGTCGATGAGAATGAGCTCTCCGTCACTTTCAACAATTATGTAAGTTTTGAGGGCTTCGCCCACTATCTTGTGTTCCCGGACACCCTCAGTTCCAACATTTTGAACAGAGTTTTCAACAATTTGAGCTGCGGGAGCCTGAACAGGCTGGGTGGGGGCCATTTTTTTGTCGAAATCAGAGATTTTTTGTGAAGCACTTGTATCAAGGCTGATTTTGTACTGCTCCACGGGGCTGTGCAGGCTGATGTTTTCAGAGCTCTTCACAGCTTCCTTGAACACCGGCCTGGGCGCGGCGGCAGAAAACGCGGGAGCCGGACGGGTGGGAGCAGGCGCAGGAGCACTGACCGTATAATTGTTTTTGCGGAAGGTCTCTGCGCTCATGCTGCGGTAAAAATCCGCTTTGGGCTCTATTGCCTTTTTGGTGGAGGGGGAGAGCTCTGCCTCGATGGGCTTGCGCTCAGCCTCAAGGGCAGAACGCACTGCGTAGTGAACCAAATCAAAAACTCTGCGCTCCTCGGCAAATTTCACCTCGATCTTTGCCGGGTGAACATTCACATCCACGCTGCCGCAGCTGAGCTCAAGGTAAAGTACACAAGCGGGAAAACGGCCGGTGAGCAGGCTGTTTTTGTATGCCTGCTCAAGAGCCGCCTGCAAAAGGGCGGAGCGGATGAAGCGGCCGTTGCAGAAGAAGTATTGAGCGCCCCTGTTGCCCCTGCTTGCGGCGGGGGAAGAAACAAAGCCGGACAGCTTATACGAACCGTCCTCTCCGCCGCAGGGCAGCATGGAGTTTGCCATATCCCGGCCCAAAAGACTGTAAACACAGGAATCCAGCTTACCGTCCCCGGGGGAGAAAAATTCTTCCTTGCCGTCTCTTATAAAACGGACGGATACCTGGGGGCTGCCCAAAGCACAGCGCAGAGCCGCCTGAATGCAGGCAGAGGCCTCACTGCGGTCAGTCTTTAAAAACTTGCGGCGGGCAGGAGTGTTGTAGAAAAGGTCTTTTATGACCATCTGGGTGCCCTCGGGGCAGCCCACGGCGTGCATGTCCTGAATGTCTCCGGCGTCCAGGATTACCCGGGTGCCGGCATCCTCGCCTTTTTTCCGGGTGGTCAGCTCAATGCGGGAAACGGAGGCGATGGCCGCCAGAGCTTCACCGCGAAAGCCCATGGTGCCTATGGCCTCAAGGCCCTTTTCGTCGTGGAGCTTGGAGGTGGCATGGCGCAGAAAAGCTACCCCGGCGTCCTCAGGGGACATGCCGCAGCCGTCATCACTGACTCTTATATAGGCAGCGCCGCCGCTGCGGATTTCAACAGTTACATTCTTTGCGCCCGCGTCAAAGGAGTTTTCCAGCAGCTCCTTTACAACGGATGCGGGGCGCTCAACCACCTCGCCGGCGGCTATCATATCCGCCACATGGGGGTCGAGAATATTTATAACAGACATAGCTTGCTCCGTTCTTTCATTATAGCTCGGTATTATACATGATTTTGGTTGAAAGTTCTATATAATTTATGTTAAAATCCAAAGATAAGATTAATTTTAAGGATGATCATTATGGCTTACGAAAGAAAAGTTATAGATATCAAGGAAATTCAGCGTCAGGAGGAAATCTGTCAGGAGATTTTCAAGCAGATCTGCTCTGATGGCGGCGGCACGCACCTGGCCATGGTGGATACCTACGGCTGCCAGCAGAACGAGGCTGACAGCGAGAAGATCAGAGGCTATCTGGCTGCCATGGGTTACGGCTTTACCGATGATGAATTTCAGGCAGATATCATCGTTGTAAACACCTGCGCCGTAAGGGAGCACGCCGAAATGCGCGTTCTGGGCAATGTGGGCGCTTTGAACCACAGCAAGAAGGCCAAGCCCGGCCAGATCGTTGCCGTCTGCGGCTGCATGGTCCAGCAGCAGCACATCGCCGACAAGATCAAGAACTCCTACCCCGTTGTTGACCTTGTGTTCGGCCCCCATGAGCTGTGGCGTTTCCCCGAGCTTATGCAGCAGTATCTGAAAAAGCACAAGAGAGTGTTTGCGGTCAGCCCCTGTGACGGTGTTGTGGCCGAGGGTATACCCCAGAAGCGTGACGGCAATGTTAAGGCATGGCTGTCCATCATGAACGGCTGCAACAATTTCTGCACCTACTGCATTGTGCCTTATGTCAGAGGCAGAGAGCGCTCCCGCCGGCCGGAGGACATTGTGGCCGAGGCGAGGGAAATTGTTGCCCAGGGCTATAAGGACATTACTCTGCTGGGCCAGAATGTCAACTCCTACGGCAAGGATCTGGACTGCGGCGTGGATTTTGCCGACCTTATCCGCATGATAAATGACATCCCCGGTGAGTTCCTCATCCGTTTCATGACCAGCCACCCCAAGGACGCCACCGAGAAGCTCTTTAAAACCATGGCCGAGTGCGAAAAGT
>CAZYTE010000020.1:0-7291 GCA_964649425.1 uncultured Oscillospiraceae bacterium | reverse complement strand
CTGCACCTGCCTGTCCAGTCCGGCAATGACACCATTCTCCGCCGCATGAACCGCTGCTATGACAGCGCAAAGTATATCAAACAGGTTGAGCTCGCCAGAAGCTACATGCCCGATCTGGTGCTGACCACTGACATTATCGTAGGCTTCCCCAACGAGAGCGACGAGGAGTTTGAAGACACCATCAGGCTCTGCGAACAGGTACGCTATGACGCAATGTTCACATTTATCTACTCCAAGCGCAAGGGAACTCCCGCCGCCGAAATGCCCGACCCCTACACCAGAGAGGACAAGCAGAAGCACTTCGACAGACTGATGGATGTGTCCAACCGCATTTCCGCAGAAAAGCACAAGGAGTACGAGGGTAAGACTGTCCGTGTCCTTGTGGACGGCGAGACCGGCAAAGAGGAGTATAACCTGTCCAGCCGTACCAACGGCGGCAGACTGGTTCACCTGAAGGGTGACAAGGAGCTTATCGGCAGGTTTGTTGATGTAAAGATCAAGTCCAGCAATACCTGGGCACTGTACGGAGAGATTTAGGAGATAAAGAATGGCTGAATTGACGCCAATGAAGCGGCAGTACAATGAAATAAAGAGCAATCATCAGGATTGTCTGCTGTTTTTCCGCCTGGGTGATTTCTATGAGCTTTTCGATGATGATGCCAAGGTGGCATCCCGGGAGCTGGATATCGCCCTGACCACCCGGGACAGAAATGTGGAGAATCCCGAAGAGCGCACCCCCATGTGCGGCGTGCCCTACCACAGCGCCGAGGCCTATATCGCAAGGCTCATCGCCAAGGGCTACAAGGTGGCCATCTGCGAGCAGACTGAGGACCCGGCCCTTGCCAAGGGTATTGTCAGCCGCGAGGTCATCCGCATCATCACTCCCGGTACCGTCACCGAAAGCTCCATGCTGGAGGAGAGCCGCAGCAACTATATCTGTGCCGTTTACCTCAACTCGGATAAGGGCGGTGTGGCCTTCTGCGACATTTCCACCGGTGAATTCTGCGCATCCTCTTTTGAAAACGGGGCGCTTGCCCATATTCTCAACGAACTGGGCCGCTTTTCACCCAGGGAGGCGGTGCTCTCCGGCGCTGCCATGGAGTGCAGGGAGATAACCGGCTTTTTAAGCTCAAAGCTCAACGCCATGCTGGAAAAGGACGAGGGCAGATTTGAGTTTATGCCCGCAGCCATACGCATCTGCAAACAGTTCGGTTATACCGACCTGGATCAGAGCGGGCTGCCTGAGGACGGTGCCGCGGTCTGCGCCGTGGGCGCGCTGCTGAGCTATATCGAGGAGACCCAGAAATTTGACCTAAGCCACATAAACCGCCTTGATGTTTTCTTCGGCGGCAGATACATGGAGCTGGACTGGACCACCAGAAAGAGCCTTGAGCTGACAGAGTCCCTGCGCAGCGGCGAAAAGCGGGGCTCCCTGCTGTGGGTGCTGGACAAGACCAGGACTCCCATGGGCGGCAGAATGCTCAGAGCGTGGATCGAGCGCCCGCTGCTTTCCGCCCTTGCCATAAAGCGGAGGCTTGCCGCGGTTAACGAGCTGGTGAATAACCATGTAAAGCGGGGCGAGATCATTCTGGCCCTGCGGGATATTACCGACATGCAGCGCCTTGTGGGCAGAGCGGTCTACGGCACCGCCGGCGGCAGAGATTTGCGCTCTCTTGCAAACTGCGCAGCTGTTCTCCCCGTTCTCAAGGAGCATATGCAGGGCTTTAAAAGTCAGGAGCTTCGGGGCATCTGCGATATGGACGCTCTGGAAGATATGCGCTTTGAGATAGACAGAGCCATTTGTGACGATCCCCCCTTCTCCGTCAGAGAGGGCGGTATCCTTCGCCCCGGCTACTCCGAGGAAGTGGACAAGCTCCGCAACATAAAGGAAAACGGCGCCGCCATGATAGCTCAGCTGGAGCAGCGGGAGCGGGAGCGTACCGGCATCAAAAAGCTCAAAGTAGGCTACAACAAGGTCTTTGGCTATTATATCGATATTCCCCGCTCCGCGGGCCTTGACAATATCCCCGGGGACTATATAAGAAAGCAGACCCTTGTCTCCAACGAGCGTTATTTCACTCAGGAGCTGAAGGAACTGGAAAACAGCCTGCTCACCGCCAAGGACAGGCTCAACGATCTGGAATTTGAGCACTTCAGCCGGATTCGCGACAGCGTGGCTGCCAAGGTGGACCGCATCCAGAAAACCGCCGAGGCTGTTGCCGAGCTGGATGTTCTCTGCTCTCTGGCAGAGGTGGCAGTGCGCAACAACTACACCATGCCCGAGGTGGACGCCGGCCGCACTCTCCACATTATCGAGGGCCGCCACCCTGTGGTCGAGCAGACTCTCAAGGATGTGCTCTTCGTTCCCAACGATACCTATCTCAACGATACAGAGGACCGTGTGGCAATAGTCACCGGCCCCAATATGGCCGGTAAATCCACCTATATGCGCCAGACCGCTCTTATTGTGCTGATGGCCCAGATAGGCTCCTTTGTGCCGGCAAGAAGCGCCACCATCGGCATTGTGGACAGAGTGTTCACCCGCATCGGCGCATCTGATGACCTGGCCTCCGGGCAGTCCACCTTTATGGTGGAGATGAATGAAATGGCGAACATCCTGCGCCATGCCACCGCATCCTCCCTGCTTATCCTTGACGAAATAGGCCGGGGTACCTCCACCTTTGACGGCATGGCCATTGCCCGTGCCGTTGTGGAATACTGTGCCGACAAGCACAAGCTGGGTGCCAAGACCATGTTCGCCACACACTACCATGAGCTGTCTGCTCTTGAGGGTGAATTGGGCGGCGTGAGGAATTACAACATCACCGCCAAAAAGCAGGGCGGAAATCTGGTGTTTCTGAGAAAAATCGTCCGTGGCGCAGCCGATGACAGCTACGGCATCGAGGTTGCAAAGCTGGCAGGCCTCCCCGACGGCATCATCAACAAGGCCAAGGGCTATCTGAAAGAGCTGGAGAGCGGCGGAATCGGCCCCGCGGTCTCCGCCCATGAGGCTGATGACCAGATCAGCTTTGCCGATATGGGCACAGACCAGGTGCGAAAGATATTGGAGAGCACCGATATAAACAGCCTGACCCCCATTGAGGCCATGAACCTGCTCTACGAGCTGCAGAGAAAGGCGAGAGGCTGATGAATTATAAGATTTACCCCGAGTTTACAAGCTATATGACCCGGGCTGACTACATCAAGGCCTTTGTCTGGCTGCCGGTGCATATGATTCTTTTGCCCACGCTGGCCTGGCAGCTGATGTACATGGGCTATATCAGCGAGAGCATTGCAAACTTCCTTGTGTATGCAGTGGGTGTGGCTTTTATGCTGCTGTTTCTTTGGAAGTTTCTCAGAAGAGAGTTTGACCCCTTCTGTGACAGACCCATGTTCTGCATATCCGAAATCTGCGGCGCGTACCTGGCTATGCTGCTTTTGAACATGGCTGTAAACAGCCTGCTTCTGATGCTCGTGTCCGAGGATAATCCTAATAACTCCGCCATTATGGGCATGGCCGGCATGGAATTCGGAACCGTTGCCGCTATGGCTGTCTGCCTTGCCCCCATTGTGGAGGAGGTCATTTTCCGCGGCGCCGTTTTTGGCCTTGCAAGAAAAAGAAGCAGAGCTCTTGCCTACATCCTCAGTGCCCTTATGTTCTCTCTTTACCATGTGTGGGGCTATGCCGTGGAGGATCCCAGATACTTCATCTACATTCTCCAGTATCTGCCGGTCTCTCTGCTGCTGTGCCGCTGTTATGAGCGCACCAACAGCATATGGACCAGCATTTTCTTCCACATGATGGTCAATGCCATGTCCATGAGCGCGATGGAGGCATTGCTGTGATGGATGGCATAGTTATTAAGCCCATCGCCCGCATTGAGAGCGATTTTTCCACCAAATTCGGCATACCCCGCCAGTCGGGCATAGTTGAAGCGCTGGAAGCGAGGGTGGTTTTTGAGCCGGAATACCGGGTCAGCGATGCTCTGAGAGGCCTTGAATACTTCAGCCATATCTGGCTGATCTGGCAGTTTTCCGAAGCGGTCAGAGAGGGCTGGTCGCCTACGGTGCGCCCGCCCAGGCTGGGTGGCAATGCCAGAATGGGCGTGTTCGCCACCCGTTCCCCATTCAGACCCAACAATTTGGGCCTGTCATGCGTAAGGCTGCTGGGCCTTGAAGAAACTGACGATAAGGGTACCGTTTTGAAGGTGGCCGGTGCCGACCTTATGGACGGGACACCTATTTTTGACATCAAGCCCTATGTACCCTATGCCGACTGCAAGCCCGGGGCTGCTTCCGGTTTTGCTCCAGACTCCGGCAGAATTCTCTCCGTGGAAATCCCTGAAAGTGCGATGGGGAGCTTCCCCAAAGAAAAGCTTCCCGGCTTAAAAGGGGTTCTGGAAAACGATCCCAGACCCCGCTATCAGAAAGATCCCAAGCGCATCTACACCATGGAGTTTGCGGGATATGAGGTGAAGTTCTCTGTGGATGGGGAATTATTGACAGTAAAAGACATAATAAAATCCTGCTGACCTAAGTCAGCAGGATTTTATGTTACAGTCTTTCAAAGCCGTCGTCCGGCTGGTAGCGGATGGGAGCTTCCCTGCGCCGGAGATTGCTCACCATGATCCAGTTGTACAGGGCCAGCATGATGGCAGCACCCAGCAGCACCAGCTGCAGGCCGATGTTTCTGCTGTCGGCAATGGCCATGATGCACATGGAGGTTCCGAACATGGCAAAAAACATGCTGCGCCAGGGGCTGGGCGCACCGAAAGCAAAGCCTGCCATGCGGAAGAAGGCAAGGGCTGCAACGATAATGGCGACGATCTCTATGGCGTAAGCCCAGACGATGCTGTTGATGCTGTTGATCTTATAGCTGGTGATAAGCCAGAAGGAGAACATCAGCACCGGCATGATGGAGCAGACGCACATCATTCTGTGGCGGGGGCGTTCTGCATTGGCCTCGGAGAGGACAAGGGGGTAGCTTATACCGGAGAGGATGGCCAGAAAAGCGAGGATGCGCAGCATACCGGCCTCTTTTTCAACCTCACAGGTGGCCAGAACCACCAGACCGCCCACAGCCATGATGATGCCGGCGGCCCATCTGGCGACAGTGAAGAGCCGGCCCTCGTTTCTGAGAGCCTCGTTGAACTCTGCAGGCAGGTAATAGCGTTTGTTTTTAGTCTTGTCCACCATTCGCAAAAATACAATAGCGCAAACGATGATGTACAGCGGCACCAGAACATGGAAAGCACTGGGCTCTGCCAGACCATTCTCATCAAAAGCTATCTGATCCTGAAGCCAGCGGAAGAACACGCCAAAGGCACCTGCGCCGCAGACATAGCAGCTTATTTCAAGGGTTCTCTTTTGCATTTCATTTTGCATAATTCTATTTCCGTTCCAATATTAATATGTAACGAATCAATTTTAACCTTATTTGCATATTCAGTCAAGCCAAAAACGGAGGAGCGCCATTGAAGAAGCTTTTTTTGATCGCATATCTGCTGATCCTGATAGAGCTGTGTATGCCCCAAAGTGAAAAAACAGAAAGCGAGGAACCGGCGACCACAGTGTCGGTCAGTCCCGCCGCAACTGTAAAGCCTGCGGCACAAAGCGGCCCGTCTGCCGTTCAAGGGCTGAAAGTATTGGTGGATGGAGAAGCGGTGGAGATGGATATGCAGGAATATCTTGAGGGCGTTCTGTCTGCGGAGATGCCGGCGTCTTTTCCCCAGGAGGCCCTGAAAGCGCAGGCGGTGGCCGCCAGAAGCTATGCCATGTACTGCATGAATACCGGCAAGCACAGCGATGCCCAGCTGTGCACCGACTTTGCCTGCTGCCAGGCCTGGGAAAATGAGCAGACCCGGCGGGAAAAGTGGGGAAGCGATTATGAGGTTTATGCCGAAAAAATTGCCTCCGCGGTGGAGGCAACGGCAGGGGAGTATCTGGCCTATGAGGGGGAGGCCATTTTTGCGGCATTTCACTCATCCTCCGCCGGGGCAACAGAAGACAGCGGACAGGTCTGGAACAGCCTGCCCTACCTTGTCAGCGTCGAAAGCCCGGAAAGCTCCGAAACTGTGCCCAATTATGTAAGTCAGCTTCAGTGTGCGCCCATAGACTTTCGGGATACCGTGCTTTATGCAAGGCCCGAGGCGGACTTCACAGGCCGGCCGGAGCAGTGGATAGGCGAAATAAGCCGGGACAGGAGCGGACGGGTGGAAACAGCAACACTCGGCGGCGTGGAAATTGAGGGAACGCTGATAAGACAGCTCTTTTCCCTGCGTTCCACGGCCTTTGAGCTGAGCTATGCAGAGGGCCTTTTTCAATTCACCGTTACCGGTTACGGCCATGGAGTGGGAATGAGCCAATACGGTGCAAAGGTCATGGCCGAAAACGGCACAGACTATTACAGCATATTGGCTCATTATTATCCGGAAACTACGCTTTATCGTTCATAAGTGCAGAAACAATAACGCAGCCCGTTCTCTTCCATCCACCCTGTCTGCTCTGTGCAGCGCCAGTCGGCTTCCCTGTCCAGATCGGGGAAGAAACTGTCAGATCGGGGGGCGAGATCAATTTTAGTTATAAAAACACGGCTCAAATAAGGATAGAACTGCCTGTAAACACTGGCCCCGCCTATTACCAGGCAGCGCTCATGCTTTCCTGCGGCGGCAATGGCCTCCTCCACGCTGTGTACAAGCTCCGCTCCCTCGATTTCCATATCCTGACGGCTGACAACAATGTTGTGCCTGTTTTTAAGGGGCTTTCCTCCGGGGAAGTCCCCTAAAGTTTTTCTGCCCACAATTACGGCAGCGCCCTCAGTCAGCTCCCGAAAATGCATACGGTCGGCTTTCAAAACAACGGGCTGGGTACCCTCGCAGCCGATGCCCCAGTCGGAATAAACAGCTACTATTGCGTCCATCTTGTCTTACAGCGCGACAGGAATTTTGTCGGTGAACTCGGAGTACCGGTAGTTCTCCATGCTGAAGCTGTCGCGGGTGAACTTGTAGAAGTCATCAACAGAGGGGTCGATGTGGAAGCTGGGGGCCTCCTTGGGCTCGTTTGCGATGATCTTCTCAATGGCGGGCACATGGCGGTCATAGATGTGAGCATCGGCAATAACATGCATGAACTCACCGGGCTCCAACCCGGAGACCTGAGCCATCATCATGGTCAGGACAGAATACTGCACAACATTCCAGTTGTTTGCAGCCAGCATATCCTGAGAGCGCTGGTTCAAAATGGCGTTGAGCTTGTTGCCGGTGACATTGAAGGTCATGGAGTAGGCACAGGG
>CAZYTE010000019.1:0-16657 GCA_964649425.1 uncultured Oscillospiraceae bacterium | reverse complement strand
CCGGCCAGGATGGAGCACAGGGCACCAGCCAGGAAGCAGACAGCGGTAGTAACGCTGATGAAGATAGCGATCAGTGCGAAAAGCACTACGATGAAGATAGCAAGAATCTTGTATTCTGCCTTCAGGAATGCGGATGCACCCTCAGCGATTGCAGAAGCGATTTCCTGCATACGCTCATTACCGGCAGAAGACTTGCTTACGAAGTTTGCCTTGTACAGAGCAAACAGCAGAGCCAGGACAGCCGCAATAGGTGCCAGGATTGCAAGAATTTCCATGTTTTTTCTCTCCCATTTAGATTTAGTTTTGCCAGGGGTTTTGCTTGGTTTTGTTTATCACCGCCAAACATTTTACACGATTGGGATTGGATTAACAAGGACAAAAACGGGATATTTGGTACAAAATTAACAAGTTCGTTCAAAATTACAAAATTATGTTGATTAGCAAAATTAAAATAGGCAAATTCAACAAATGCAATTTATGCTTGGAATTGACAGACAAAGGCGGTATAATATGCTTGATATACTGCCAAAGTAGGTGAATTTTTATGAAGACAAATTATATAAAGTACATACCTGTTGACGACATATATCTTTTCAATACCGGAAATGCCAGAAAGGCATGGCTGTGCTTCGGCTGCCATTATATTCCGAGAATTCATGCCCACAGATTCATTGTTTGGGCACCAAATGCAAAAAGTGTCAGCCTTGTTGGTGATTTTAACGGATGGGACAGAACAGCTACGCCCATGGAGCCTTTTGAAGGCGGTGTTTGGGTCTGCTTTATGAAGGGGATCGAGGAAGGCTCCCATTACAAATACTGTATAGACGGAGCCGACGGCAGGCAGATTCTCAAGGCCGATCCCTTTGCAAGCTATGGAGAGTGGTCCGGAGAAAGCGGTGCTTCCATTGTCTGGAACGGCGGCAGCTTCAAGTGGAGTGACGGCGCCTATCTGAGAAAAAGGCAGACGCGCAATTTTATGAGCAGTCCCATGAGCATTTATGAAGTACATGCAGGCTCGTGGAAAGATGTTGGTGAGCCGTGTAATTATCGTGCGCTGGCTGACAGTCTGGCAGAGTACTGCCTTGATATGGGATACACCCATGTGGAGCTGATGCCATTGACCGAATACCCCTTTGTGGGGTCCTGGGGCTATCAGGTAACAGGCTACTATGCCCCTACCTCACGCTACGGCAATCCCGACGATTTTAAATACTTTGTGGACAAGTTCCACTCTGCAGGCATCGGCGTTATAATGGACTGGGTACCGGCCCACTTCCCCAAGGATGAGCACGGGCTTGCCAATTTTGACGGCACTCCCCAGTTTGAGTGCAAGGAGCGGAGAATGGCCGAGCACCCGGAATGGGGCACTTTGATTTTTGACTATGAGAGCGACCAGGTGCAGAGCTTCCTTGTATCCTCCGCCTGCAAGTTCTTTGAAGATTACCACATTGACGGCATAAGAGTGGATGCGGTTACATCCATGCTCTATCTGAACTACGCCAGAAATGAGGGTGAATATACCCCCAACAGGGAGGGCGGCTGCATCAATCTTGGCGCAGTGAACTTTTTGAGAAAGCTCAACCACACCGTTCTGGTCAATTATCCCGGCTCGGTTACTATCGCTGAGGAGTCCACAGCCTATCCCGGAATCACTGCTCCGCCGGATTGCGGAGGCCTGGGCTTCTGTATGAAGTGGGATATGGGCTTTATGCATGATACCATAGACTATATGAAGCTCGACCCCATTTACCGCAGATCTGAGCACAGCAAGCTGACCTTTTCCATGATGTATGCCTTCAATGAAAATTATGTGCTGGCCTACTCCCATGACGAGGTGGTCCACGGCAAGGTCAGCATGGTTGGCAAGATGAGCGGACTTTACGGCCAGAAGTTTGATTCTCTGAGAGCGCTCTATGGGTATCAGTTTGCCCACCCCGGCAAAAAACTGAATTTTATGGGTAACGAGTTTGCCCAGTTCATTGAGTGGAACTACAAGCAGCAGCTGGACTGGCTTCTGCTGGACTATCCCGCCCACAAGGCAATGCAGGATTATTACAGGGCGATCAACAAGTTCTACACTTCCAACCCTGCATTTTATGAAGTGGACTGCTCCTGGGATGGCTTCAAGTGGCTCAATGTAAATGATGCTGAGCGCAGCACCATAGCTTTCATGCGCATGGCACCTGAAAAGAATAGCTGTGTAGTTTGCGTCAGCAATTTCACGCCGGTGAAATATGAGAATTTTGTTATAGGACTTCCCAAAAAGGGCCGGCTGAGGGAATGCCTGAACAGTGACGATACCGAGTTCGGCGGCAGCGGAGTAAAAAACGAGGCAGTGATCGTGTCTGAAGATGAAGGCTTCTGGGAGCTGCCATACAGCGCAAAAATAACTGTACCACCAATGTCCACGGTTTATTTTGAATTCAAGGAGAATTAGAATGAAGAAGGAATTTAAGGAAATGCTCAAAGAGCGGGGCAGAAAAGAGCTGCCCGCAGTGCTTCTTGCCTCATCCGAATGCGCACCTCTTTCCAAAACCGGCGGTCTTGCCGATGTTGTGGGTACTCTGCCCAAGGCACTGGCAAAGCTCGGCACAGATGCCAGAGTTATTACTCCCTACCACAGGATAATAAAGGAAAAGTATGCAGATAAAGTAGAGCATATGTTCCATTTCTTCGTGCAGCTTGGCTGGCGCAGACAGTATGCAGGAATTGAAAAGCTGGTACTGGACGGCGTGACCATTTATCTGGTGGACAGCGAGTATTACTTCGGTGACAAGATTTACCGCGGCGGAGTGGCGGAGGGTGAGCAGTATGCCTTTTTCACCAGAGCTGTTCTGGACTGCATCCCCAATCTTGACTTTACTCCCGAAGTCATTCACTGCAATGACTGGCACACCGCCATGCTGCCTATGCTGGCAAAGACCCAGTACCACGGTGCTATGCAGGAGAGACTCAGATTCCTGCTGACCATACATAATATCGCTTTCCAGGGCAAGTTTGACTTCGGCTATGTTCAGGATCTGCTGAGCGTTGACAGCAAATATTACACCAGCGAGTTTATAGAGCTTTACGGCTGCGCCAACTTCATGAAGGGCGGCTGCGTTTTTGCCGACAGGATAAACACCGTCAGCCCCAGCTATGCTGAGGAGATTCTTACTCCCTATTACGGCGAGGGCCTGCAGGGCATACTTTCTGCCCGTCGTAACAGTCTCTCCGGTATCATTAACGGCATTGACAAGGATTTCTTCAATCCCAGAAGCGATGCCGCTCTGCCTGCCCGCTATGACAGAGGCCATCTGGGCGGCAAGGCCGCCTGCAAGAAGGCTCTGCAGGAGCAGATGGGCCTGAATGTGGACGCGGATGTGCCCCTCTTTGGCATGGTCACCAGAATGACCGAGCAGAAAGGCTTTGAGCTGGTTATTCAGATGCTGGACCGTGTTATGAATGAGAGCGACATGCAGCTTATGCTGCTGGGTACCGGGGATGAGCGTTACGAGAGCTTCATGCGTGATGCCGAGCAGCGTTATAAGGGCAGACTCTGCTCCTACATTGGTTACAGCGAGCCCCTTTCCCATCTTGTCTATGCCGGCAGTGATTTCTTTATCATGCCTTCCCGCTTTGAGCCCTGCGGCCTTAGCCAGATGATAGCCATGCGCTACGGTTCTCTGCCCATCGTCAGAGAGACCGGCGGCCTTAGAGATACCGTGCAGCACTACGCTTGGGGCAGTGACGAGGGCAACGGTTTCTCCTTTGCGAACTTTGACTGTGATGAACTGAAAAATACCATACACTATGCTGTGGAGTGCTATAAGAACAAGGATATAATGAAAGGGCTCGTGGGCCGCGCAATGCAGGCAGATTACGGATTTGATCTGTCTGCGGAGGAATATGCGAGACTGTACATATGTATGCTGTAATACTTGATGAAAAACTGAACAAGCAGCAGGTTTTCTTCGGCGGCGTGTATAAGGAGTGCTGGACTGACGACTACCGCATGACCATCTGCTATGACGGCAGAAAGTCTGTCCAGGCGGTTCTTATCGGTGACAACTGGACTGCGATCAGCGGCGATGAGGCAATTGTGTCAGCCCTTAAGGGCGATGGCTGCCCGGAAATGAAGCTGTATTTTCAGGCTGCGGCACAGATAAGCAAAAGCATCGCACTGTGCCGCAGCTGCGGTATTGAGTTGAGAAGACTGCACGAGGAGTTTTCTTTCAGGGCTAATCCGCTCTGTGCTTCCGAGTTGATGAGAGCCTTGATGGATGACCACGGTTTCAGACTGGAAGAAGCATATGATATAGCAGCCTGCGCCTGTGATGACATCAGAGCAGTGGGTGTGGATGTGGAGCAAATGTATTCCATTCAGCCCAGAACAGCCCATGTGATCAGCATATTGCGCAAATACTCAGGTGAGAGACTGTCGGTATATCACAGAAGTGATCTGCCCGAGTACCGCAGTCCCTTTGGGGCAGTACCCTGTGGGCAGGAGATGAGCCTTGCGTTCAAGCTTCAGGGCGGAAAGCTCAGAAAGGCCAGCCTGTGCGTCTGGGGTGACAATTATGAGATGGAATACCCTATGGAAGCTCAGGGGGATTACTATCGCGCATTTTTCAATGCACCTGAAAAAGCTCAGGCTCTGTGGTACTGCTTCAAAATCGAAGACGATACGGGCATCCGCTTCCTTTGCGCTCAGAGAAACGGTTATACCGGCAGAATTTGCGCCAAAAGGGAAGAGGGCTTCAGGCTTACTGTTTATCTGAAGGATTTTGAGACCCCCGGGTGGTTCAGAGAGAGCATAATGTATCAGATTTATCCTGACCGCTTTGCGTTTTCCGATGACGGCACTGCCGAAAAGGGTATAGAATACCATGAAAAACTGGGCCAGACCCCGGAGCTGCACAAAAGCCTTGATGAGCCTGTGCGCTATCTGCCCAGAGCATTTGAAAAGGACTACAGCCCCGATGACTTCTATGGCGGCACCCTCAAGGGAATCCAAGAGAAACTGCCGTATCTTAAAGATCTGGGCATAAGCTGTATTTATCTCAATCCCATTGTTGAGGCCAGATCCAACCACCGTTACGACTGCTCCGACTATTTGAAGGTTGACCCCGTTCTGGGCTGCAACGGGGATTTTGAGCATCTGGCCAAAAAAGCAGGAGAGATGGGCATACGTATTATGCTTGACGGTGTGTTTTCCCACACCGGGGCAGACAGCATCTACTTCAACCGCTATGGGAATTATGACAGCCTTGGTGCCTGTCAGGGTGAGGAGTCTTCCTATTTTCCCTGGTATGACTTTAAGCATTTCCCCGATGATTACCGCAGTTGGTGGGGAGTTATGGATCTGCCGGAAGTGGATGAGACCAATGAAAACTGGCAGGAATATGTGATCAGCGGAGCGGACAGCGTTGTAAAAACATGGCTTCGCCGGGGCGCTGCCGGCTGGAGGCTGGATGTGGCCGATGAGCTGCCGGACGAGGTTCTCTCGCTTATCCGAAAGCACGCCAGGCTTGAAAAAGCTGATGCCCCTGTTCTGGGCGAGGTGTGGGAGGATGCCGTTATCAAGGAGAGCTACGGCAGCAGACGAAACTACGCCTTGGGCTATTCTTTGGATTCGGTTATGAATTATCCTTTCCGCAGCGCAATGTTGGACTTTGTCCACCGAAGGACAGATGCCTATGGCCTGAGGGATTTTCTTGTCGGCCAGCAGATGAACTACCCCAAGCCCATGTATTATTCGCTGATGAATCTGATGGGCACCCATGATACGGACAGAGTTGTAAATGCCATGGCCACCGGTGTGGTGCTCAGGGATTTAAGCCGTGAGCAGCAGATACAGCTTGAATTTAGGCCTGAGGATATTTCCCGGGGAAGAGAATTGGAGAAGCTTTGTGCAGCGGTTCAGTTTGCAATTCCCGGTGTTCCCAGTATATACTACGGTGATGAGCAGGGGATGCAGGGCGTAGGTGACCCATTCAACCGCCTGCCATTTAAAGAGGGCGACGGGGAGCTCCATGAGCTTTACAAACGGCTGTGTATGATACGAAATTCGAATCCGGCCCTGTCGGTGGGCAAGGCTCGGTTTATGGCAGCGTCAAAGGATGTGCTGCTGATACTGCGCAGCATTGATGACAGCTGTGATGTTTTCGGCAATGAGAGTAAAAACGGCACATGGCTTATAGCTGTAAACCGCGGTGCGGAGGATCAGGCTTTTTGCATCAAAACAGAGTATGGTATTTTTGATGCTGCGGCTCCTGCCAACAGTTTCGCCTATATAGAAATCAAAAAGGAAGACTGCAAATGACAAATTACAGATCACCTCTTGAAAGAATCTGCATAAAGCTGGCCTGCCTCGCCAAGGCAGATGCGCTGCCCCTTATTTCCGGCATGGTGTCAGGCTTGCTTGCCCATATGTATGTGTTCACAAACAAGCTGATGAATGCGGACGAGGTCACGGCGATTTTTTCAAAGGGGGCAACTATCGACTCCGGCCGCTGGGCTTTGGAGCTGCTGAGGTATGTGTTTCCTGATGTTTCTGTGCCATGGCTCTGGGGCATGGTCACGGTTGCGCTGCTGAGCATTGCAGCCTGCGTGACGCTGAGAATATTCGGGATAAAGAACAACTTTCTCAGAGTCCTGCTGCCTGCTTTGTTTATAAGTTTCCCCTCGGTCACAGGCCTTTTTTGCTTTATGTTCACAAGTACTTCCTATGCGGTGGCATTTTTGCTGTCAGTGCTGTCGGTATGGGTGTTCGTAAATGCAAAGAAGCGGTGGCTTGCCTGGCTTGCCGGCTGCTCAATGCTGGTTTTCTCAGTGGGTGTATATCAGGCTTATATTGCCATTGCCGCAAGCTATTTTGTGATCTTGATGATCCGCAGGCTCCTGGAGCAGGAAGATGCAGCAAAGGTTTTAAGATTTGGTGTTCGCTGTGTGACAATGCTTGTTGTAAGCCTGGTAGTCTATTATGCAATTGCCTTTGCTGCGGTGAAGCTCAGCGGAGGAGAGTTCCTTGTATATGCTGTGGAGCAGGAGACCGGTATTCTCTTCAGAGTCGCCCTTGCCTATAACGGCTTTATAAAGGCACTTTTAAGCGGGTACTATGGTTTCGTCGACACAGGTCTGTCCTTCATAGCCCACATTATCGGCGTTGGGTTGTGCGCAGTGCTTGGAATCCGTGAGTTTGTGCTGCTGAAAGACGGGAAGAAGCGCACCCTTTTGCTCCTGTGCATCATTCTGCTGCCCTTGAGCATGAATTGCCTTTTCCTGATTTCCAACACTCAGATCATTCACTCTCTGGTACTGTACAGTTTCGTTTCCCTCTATGTTTTTGCTGCGGTACTGTTGGAGCGGGCAGCGGGGAAAAAGCTTTTGTGCATTAGAGACGTTGTGGTGATCTGTATGCTTCTGACGGTCATAAGCAATATCTTTGTTGCAAACAAGGTATATCTTAAGCTGCACTTGCAGTATGAGCAGGCTTATGCCTTCTATTCCGGACTCATTGATGATATCTATGATACAGAAAGCTCTGCGCATGATATTCCCTTCATTATAGTTGGAGAATACGATTGCCTGCCTGAGTTTGAGCAGCTGGATACCGGAGATCTTTTCGGCCCCAGTAATGATCTGGTGAATACCTATACCAGAGAGTATTTTATGATCAATTATCTTGGCTACGGCGGCAGTGTTGCTGATGATACGATCCGCTACAGGCTGCGGGCTGATGAAAGAGTTGCCCAAATGCCTGCATATCCCAACGATGGTTATATCAGCCGTGTGGATGATTGCCTCGTAATTAAGCTAGGATAAAAAATGCCCATCTTTGATGGGCATTTTTTGTTGAAAGAAGCCGGTATATAGTGTAGTATAAGATAAAAAGGGGGGATAAAGGTGAAAACGGAAGTGGATAAACTGAATACACGCCGGATCAACGGCTGTGTTACGATGACAGTTGCTCTCGTTTGCTTTGCGGTTTTTGCCCTTTTGCTCCTTGTTTCTGTTTTCAGAACGGTAATTCATGTGGAAGATGCCTATTTTGGTGAGCGTGTGCTTTCCGAACTTGATAACGGATTTTTAAATATCATACTGCTGACTATTCTGGTGTCGGCTTCCTATCTGACATATAGGGCGTGCGAGCACATAAAGCTCGGGACACTGATGATCCTTATGCTCATTTGGACCTTGGTCTTAGGCTGCGGTTTTGTGTATTCCGCATCCAGGGCACCGGAGGGGGATGCAGAGATCATTGCCAATACTGCCTACCTTGCCTCAAATGGCAACTTTACCGCTATGAGTGATTACCTTGATGAGTATCCATTCAGTATTGGTATGGCATTTTTTGATGAGCTGGTTTTCAGATTTCTGCAGTTTGGATTTCCTCAGATAAGCAAGGGCTACTGCTTTATGGCACTGCAGGTGCTGAATGTTCTTTTGCTCTGCGCGACATTTTTCTCTCTGGTCAAGATTACGGGGCTGCTGTATGAGTCGGAGGATATGCAGAAGCAGGTGTGCCTGCTGCTGATGCTGTTTTTGCCCGCCATTTTCCAATGCACTTCTTTGAGTGGCCGTATTCCATCCTTTGCTTTTTCGATGTTTTCAATATGGGCACTGCTTGTATATTTTAAAAAGCATAGTTTGGTTCATGCTGTGCTTTCGGGGATTTTTTTCGGCATATCCATGTCGATGAAACTGGACTCAGTGGTTCTGCTGGTTCTGTTTTTGCTGCTGTTTGCTTTCAGAATGAAAAACCTGAAGGCCGTGGTAGCTTTTGTGCTGTTTGTATTGTTTTCGGTAGCGCTGTTCTCGGTTCCCAATGCTGTGTGTGAGCACCGGGTAAAAACTGAGTTTGAAAATTCAGAACTGAGCATCAGAACTATAATGGGACTGGATGAGTCAGAAGAAGGCTCTCTCATTTATGCCGGGATGTATTCGGCAGTCAGCTCGGATATTTCAAAATCCACCGGCAGCGTTAAACGGCAGGATGCCACAGATCTGCTTACAGCTGTGCAGCAGCAATGGAATGAGCCCAGCTTTTGCAGTTTGTACTCAAACCAAAGCAGCAGGCATTACAGAGATACAGGCAGATTCTACAATCTGGTCTGCGATTTTGGGGAAGAACTGCTGCTGGAATTTATGAATCTTTTCCAGAGCTTTCTGCTTATTGGTGCAGTGTTTTCCATGGTGAAGCTGCTCAGGGAGCGGGATTTCCTGAAGCTTTTGCCGGCACTGATTTTTATGGGAGGCATAGTTCTGCACCTTGTGTTCCCGGCGGACAGCAGATATGCCATGAAGTATTACCTGGCTCTTATACCACTGACAGCGTATGGCTTCGGTGCTTTCTTTGGCCGCTGGGCTAAAAAGGGCAAAGAATAAAAATCATGCTTGCTATGTTCTGTTATACATAGTAAGATTAAATAAAAAAAGGGAGGAAAACTATGGCATCCAATAAACTTGGTCAGCTGATAAAAGAGGCACGCACCGATGCAGGCCTTACTCAGGAACAGCTGGCAAAGAAAATCAGCGGACTTTCCGCGCAGGATATCAGCAAGGCAGAGCGGGGACAGAAGGATCTGACTCAGGCTCAGCTCAAGGCGATAGCCAAGGCAACCGGTGTTACTCAGGCATCCCTTCTTAATGCAGCCAAAAGCAGCTCCGGCACCACCAGCAGCTCCAAAACCTCCAGCTCCGGCAGCACCATGAAGGTGACCGCCACTGAGAAGAAGTTCCTTGAGGCTTACCGAAATGCGGACTCTGACGCTAGAAAGACCGCACTGAGCATCCTCAAGGGCGAGACCACCACCGCTCAGCAGATGATCGGCGATCTTCTGGAAAACGCAGTGGAAATGCTGACTAAGAAGTAAGTTCATAAGAAATCTTAAATGCACCTTCGGGTGCATTTTTTATTGAACCTTTTGCTTTAAAATGCGCTTATGCAGGTAAGGAGGCGATAGAATGACCGATACAGAAATAGTCGATCTATACTGGCAGCGTTCTCCCTGCGCCATTGAGGAGACAGACGGTAAATTCGGCAAATACTGCTTCTCCGTTGCCTACGGTATACTCAGTGACAGCGGCGACGCCGAGGAGAGCGTGAACGACACCTGGTGGGAAACATGGAACAGCATTCCGCCAAAGAGACCCCAAAGCTTGAAAGCATACCTTGGCAAACTGTGCAGGCATATATCCATTTCCAGACTCCGCAGGAAAATGGCTGCCAAGCGGGGCGGAGGAGAGGCGGCCCTTGCCATTGACGAATTGGCGGAGTGTGTTCCGTCGAGCTGCGATTTGCAGAAAATGCTTGAGAATATAGAGCTTGCATTTCTGCTCAACACATTTCTCCACAGCCTAAGCGAGCGGGAGCGGAATCTTTTTGTTGCCAGATACTGGTATTCTTTGCCGATAAGCGACATTGCCATGAAGTTCGCTATGAAAGAGAATACGGTTAAGACAAGTCTTTACAGAAGCCGTAAAAAGCTTCTTGGGCACCTTGAGAAAGGGGGATACTGATGAGAGGCGAAGCTTTGTTTTTGGCAATGGGCGAAATTGAGGATGGCTTTGTGCTGCAAGTTGCCGACATTCTGGAATCCGGCATAAAGCAGATACGCCATAAAAGGACGCTGCGCGTTGGCCTTATCGCTGCTGTACTTATTGCCCTGCTTCTGGCAGCCTGCGCGGCAGGAATATATTTTGAAATCTTCTTTTCCGATAAGGCAGAGCACCCCAGAGAAAAACTGGAAGAACTGTGGGTGGACTACGAGGATATGAGCCTTGTTCTTAGCTTCGATGGGCCAAAGGAATGCCGCATGGCAGGCTTTAAGGCAAACTATCTGCCCTCGATTCCCAGCGGCGGTGGTCTGCAAGCGGACGGAATATGGTACTGGAGGCTGGTGGACGAGTTTAATGATGAAATAGGTGCGGGTGGTGGAATACCCTATAATATAACAGTGCAGTACGTGTCGCCGGATTATCAGATGGTATTCGGAGGAACGTCAGAGATTATAAGAGATGAAAGTAAGGGAAATCTCCGAATAGTGGAACTGGAGATAGATTTATCTGCCATAGAACAATTTGTGGGCAATAAAGCCAACTACCTTCTGATTTTTGATGCTCAGAACGGCTATTTGATTACAATGTTTACCACCTATCACGATATGGCGGAGCTTGAGAAAATTGCTGCCGGACTGGAGATACATGTTTATACCGAAACTGTCACACCAAGAAGCAGCAATGAATACGGGGTAATAATGCCGGGAAGGGGATAGAAATGAAAAGAATACTTATTTGCCTGCTTGCGGCACTGCTGCTCTGCGGCTGCAACCGGCAGAACGAAAACAGCCTTGATTTTCCAAAGGTAACCTATGCCAAAAAGCCAATGGTGACTGTCCCACCCAAGGAAACTCCGGTTCCTGAAAACCTGCCGTCCAAAATGGAATCCCTTTCTGTAATGGATGCGGGCTTCAATGCCGACGTGGTGGCTTCATGGGGAAACAGAATGCTGGCGGCAGATATAGACAGCAGAGATTATCAGCTTGTATGGCTGAAGCTTGCGGATAACAGACCGATACCACTGCCTATAGAGCGAAAAGTCATCCGGGAGGACAGCACCGAACAAGCTGAGGACGAAAGCAGAATATACGATGTTGTTGCAAGCGATGATGCTTACTTCTATGTGATTTTGGGAGAGATGTCTAGATTTACTTTTTCCGGAGCTGAGGTAATAGAGAATACGGAATACTCAGGTCGCTACCGCATAGAAAAATATGACAGAGATGGTGAACTGGTGGGCAATCTTTCAATCGAACTACCGGTTGACACAGTAAGGGAAATTGAAGTTCTGGCAGATGGTGACCTTTTCATTCTGGGCGGTATGCAGGGGCTATCAACGGAAATCAACGATGCCATAATTGGTTTGGATGTGTATATTACTCTGGACTTTGAGAGCGGCGAGATTCTGAGCTGTCTTGAGCGGGAGGAGAGCCATATTTATTCCATCAGCACAAGTTTTGATGAACTATTTGCCTTTATCTATCCCGGTGAACTTAAAGATTCGTATTTTGCAATCATTGATCCTGTCAGCGGAAAGGAAACTCTGCTGCCCATAGCAATTGAATACGGAATGTTTAATACCCCTTTCTGCGTACAGTTTGCGGATATTATGGTAGGCAATGGACAGTACATTTGTGAGTATCTGTCGGATACAAGAGATGTGATTTTAAGATTTAATCTAGCGCCTGACAGCACAGATGTGGACATAAATGAAATACTCAATCAAACAGGCGGACAGGTCACATCTGCCTGTGCGATTTATGAAGCGGTTGTTATTGCACTTTACGGCCATTCGGAGCTTCTTGTATTCAGCCAAATGTAAATGAAAAAGGACTGCTTTAAAAGCAGTCCTTTTTGTTGCAAAAAAACACTTATCATATTATAATAACTCTATTAGACATTTGGGAGGCGCAGCCATGCCAGAGACAAAGAGAAGCCGGCTTGACAGCTTTTTCAAGCTGACGGAAAGCAAAACCACCGTGCGCACAGAGATTCTGGCCGGTGTTACAGCATTTATCACCATAGCCTACATTCTTATCCTCAACCCCCAGATACTCTCAGACCCCTTTGTTATAATGGGCGATGAGCAGATGGCCATGAGAGTGTCCAACGGCGTATTCATCGGCACCTGCATCGGCGCCTTTATCGGCACCATTCTCTGCGCTCTCTACGCCAAGGTGCCCTTTGTTCAGGCACCCGGCATGGGCTTGAATGCCTTCTTCGCCTACACTGTTGTGCTGACCATGGGCTACACCTACTCCCAGTCCCTGGCGGTGGTGTTCATCTCCGGCGTGCTGTTTATCATTATAACTGCTGTGGGCCTGCGCGAGGCTATTATCGACTCCATTCCCGACTGTGTTAAAAACGCCATCACCCCCGGCGTTGGTCTGTTCATCACCATTGTGGGTCTTAGAAACAGCGGCCTTGTTATCAGCAATTCTTCCACTCTTGTGAGCCTTGTGGACTTCTCTGTGTGGCGCACTCCAGGTGCGGATCTCAGCGGAATGTGCGGCGCATTGGTCACTCTCATCAGCCTTATTGTCATGGGTGTTTTGCACATCAGGAAGGTCAAGGGCGCCATATCCATCGGCATCATCGTTGCCACCATCGTGGGCATCCCTCTGGGTGTGACCAAGATGGACGCTCTCAGCTTTGATATTGCGGGAAAGTTCAACGATTTTGTTGAGGTTTCCTTTATGAATATGGATTTTGCCGGCCTTTTCTCCGGCGAAAGCCTTGTGGACGGCATTTTCTCCGCCATTATGCTGGTTATCAGCTTTTCTCTGGTAAATATGTTTGACAGCATCGGTACTCTGCTGGGCGCTGCCAGGCAGGCAGATATGCTGGATGAAAACGGCGAAGTGCCCCGCATGAAGCAGGCCCTCATGTCTGACGCTATATCCACCGCCGCAGGCGCAATGGTGGGTACCTCCACGGTAACCACTGTTGTTGAGTCCAGTGCAGGCATTGCCGCCGGCGGCCGCACCGGTCTGACAAGCCTTACCACTGCTGTTTTGTTCCTTGCTGCCCTGATCCTTGCTCCTGTTGTGGGCATCATCCCCGGCGCTGCTACTGCTCCCGCCCTGATTTTCGTCGGTATTCTCATGCTCAGCAGCATCAAGGATGTGGATCTGCACAACATGGAAAATGCTCTGCCCGCATTCTGCACCGTTGTGTTCATGCCCTTTACCTATTCCATTGCAAACGGCATTGCCTTCGGCCTGATAACCTACTGCCTGATAAAGCTTTTTATGGGCAAAATCAAGGAAGTCAATCCTCTGGCAACCATCGTTGCACTGGTGTTCATTGCCCGCTATGCCTTTATGACTCTCGGTTAAACTTGACACATATCCCATATCTGTGATACCCTGAATTTTACGAGAAATATTTCCCATGGAAGGGAGAGAACCATGCCAAATAACGATTTTGAATTTAGTCTGGATGATATCCTTGCCGAGTTCAAGGAAATTGAATCCGCACCTGCCCCCCAGCCCCGGCCGGAGAGAAAGGAGAGACCGGTTTCCCAGCCTCAGCCTGTTGAAGCTTTTGAAGAGCCCAAGCCTGTGCAGTGCGGAGAGCCGGATATTCCTGAAGCCCGACCTGCAAGTACAAGAAAAGTAGAAAAGGAAATTGCCGAAGCCCGGATGGCAAAGAGGAACGATTCTGAGTTCTCTGAACTGGGACCCCGGGAGTATAAGAAACCCAAGAGAGTGGAGGAGAAGCCTGCCCGCAGGAAAAAAACTCCGCATTCCGAAAATGCTGCACCCGCTGAAAGAACAGTCAGCGGCAAGGTGAAGATCATCTCCCTTGCAGCTTTTGCCCTGCTTTTTATCTGGGGCATTTTCAATGTACACCCCGGTGCATCTGTGCCTGTAAAGACTACGCCCACCCCGGCTGTCACCCCCGGTGTGCAGGAGGTGATCAGTACTCCTGCCCCCGATACTCAGACAGGCGAGGGCGAGGCTGAGGGAAGCACCGAACAGCCGGAAGAAGTTGTGGAAGAGAAAACCCATTACTCTATCCCTGAGGGCTCCGTGCTGGCGCCCAGGGCAAATCCCGCAAACTTCGGCAGCGTGGTTGTTTCCAGTGCGGCCGAGCTCGATGCTGTGATCCAGCAGGCAAGGGATTTGGGCCTGCTTCGTGAGGACGAGGAGATGATATTCGACTCCTCTCTGGCCTTCAATACCGGCAGCTACTACCAGGATATCAAGTACTATCTGGACGAGACCATACTGGCAATTGCGTGGAAGCAGATCGTTGATGGCAATACTGTCACCTGTATGGAAGTAAAAGTGGCCGATGCCTCCCAGTTCCGAAGAAAAATCACCGGTGACAGCTACGGCAGCCCGGTTGACTATCTCTCCAACCTGAACAAATCCACCAACGCTGTTGTCTCTATGAATGCCGACTTCTACCAGTTCCGAGACTACGGTGTGATGGTCTATGACGGCGTCCTCTACAAGTGTACCGACAAGCGCTACCTTGTCCACAACGGCATTGACTATAAGTGGTACAACTGTCTTGACAACTGCTTCATTACCCGCGATGGTGATATGATCTTCACCTACTTCGGTGAGGAATTTACTTGGGAAAGCATGCAGCAGTTCGTAGATGACAACAATATTTCCTTCTCCCTGTCCTTTGGCCCAATTCTGGTGGATAACTATGAGGTTCAGGATCATTTTGTAGACTGGTATCCTGTTGGTGAGGTGGATCAGGGTTACTCCCGCGCAGGCTTCGGACAGTTTGACGAGCGGCACTATCTGTATATGTCTCTCAACCATTCCGATGAAAAGTCCGCCCGCTGGACCATGTACGAATTTGCCCAGTTCTTCCAGAGCCGTGGTGTCGAAAAGGCCTACGCCTTTGACGGCGGCCAGACCAGCGAGATCATCTTCAACAACGAGATCTACAACCATATTGATAAATCTTCTGAACGCTGGGTAAGTGACATGGTTTACTTCGGCACCGCATTACCGGAGGAGGTGTGGAATAATGGATAATGTTCTTTTCTCCATCGGAAGCATTACAGTTTTCAAAAGCGCCCTTGTAATAAGCCTTGGCATTATCATTTGCTGCGCTTTGAGCTATGTTCTCTATAAGCGCGCCGATGGTGAGTCCGGCACCTTTATTGTGCTGCTGCCTGTCGCGTATTTCCTGTCGGTGTTTTTTGCCAGACTTTTGCACTGGTATTTCACAGAGTTTGCCTACAACAGCTTTTGGCAGGCCATCACGGATTTCTCCGTGGGCAGCTTCGCTATGGCGGGTCTTATCATTGGTGTGTGGCTTGCAGTGACAATTGTTTATAAGCTTGGCTTCTGCGAAAATAAGGGCAAGCTTTTGGATTGCCTTGCTCCCGGCCTTTGCCTGCTGGTGGCTTTCATCCGTCTCAGCTGTTTCTTTACCAATACCTGTATCGGCAACCGCAATGTGGAGAGAAAGTTCCTCCAGTGGGCGCCTCTGTCTGTTGCAGTCACCGATAATGCGGGCAATGTGGACTGGAAGCTGAGAGTGTATTTTATGGAAGCAGTCCTGATGATCATTGTGGCTGTTGTGCTGCTCATCCTACTGAGAAAGCTTGCGGATGTCCGCATGTTCAAGCCCTGCAGCAAGGACGGTAATGTGGCCAGAATATTCCTTATCCTGTTTGCGGTTATCGAGGTGGTCATGGACAGCTTGAGAAATGACTCCATCCTCATGCGCTTCCGCTTCCTGCACAAGATGAACCCCTATTCGTCCTTTATCAGCCTTGCCCAGATATTCGCGCTTATCCTGCTGATCTGCGTGTTTGTGTACTATCTGAGCTGCTCCATAAAGATATATGGCTTTGACCGTGACCATCTGGGGGCGATCCTGCTGTTTCTGCTGTGCGCTGTTCTCATGGGCGGTACGGGCGAGTTCTGCATCCAGCGCTTTGGCAGCATCCGTTTCCTGCTGACTATCAGAACCTGGGGATATATCTCCATGCTTGTGGGTGCCTACGGTATGGTAAAGCTTATATTGAAGCAATATAAGTCCTGCGTAAATGAATAGAAATTACAAAAGGCCACTCCTGTAAGGTGAAGTAGTCAATAGTTAGTAGACACAAAATATCTATGCCACCAGTTCTGTTCTA
>CAZYTE010000018.1:0-16870 GCA_964649425.1 uncultured Oscillospiraceae bacterium | reverse complement strand
ATGAGGCAGTCAAGGCTCTGTTCGAGGCAAAGGGCATCGTTGTTGAGGCATACACCTTCTCCGAGACCACCGAGCTGCAGACCGTTGTCACCAATATGGCTTCCAAGGTCAAGGCAGTTTATGTCCCCTCCGATAACACCGTTGCTTCCAACGACTCCATCGTCGGCACCATCTGCACCGAGAAGAAGGTTCCTGTCTACACCAGCTACGGCGGCGCCATCTGCTACGCAAGCCTTGCCATCGACTACTATCAGCTTGGCGTAGAGACCGGCAAGATGGCAGCGGAGATCCTCTTTAACGGCAAGTCTCCCGCTGACATCCAGGTGGCGACTCTGACTCCCACCGTCAGCTACAATGCCGAACTCTGTGCACAGCTGGGTATTGACGTTCCCGCATAATTATAGTTTAATTGTAAAAATACTGTCTGCCGGGGCTATGCCCCGGCATGGCAGCGTTTAGAAGTATCTTATAACGAGGTAGAACATGGCATTTTTATACGCATTGCCCGGCGCAGTTGCCGAGGGGCTTATATGGGGATTAATGGCAATAGGTGTCTACATCTCCTTTAAAATTCTTGACATTGCCGACCTTACCGTGGACGGCTCCATCTGCACCGGCGCCTGCGTCTGCGCCGTAACTCTGGCAGCCGGTCTGCCGGTACTGGTCTGCATCGTGCTGGCGTTCATCGCCGGCGCCCTTGCAGGCACAGTCACGGGGTTACTGCATTCTGCTCTGGGTATCCCCACAATTCTTGCCGGTATTCTCACTCAGCTGATGCTCTATTCCGTGAACCTGCTGACCCTTGGCGGCAAGTCTCTCGTGGCCATCGACCACAGGGCAAACCCTGTGCTGCTGCACATGAGCAACAACCCCAGGGCTATTGTGGCAGCGGGCATTATAGTTGCAGTGGTGATCATTGTGCTGTGGCTCTTCTTCTATACTGAAATTGGCCTGACCCTCAAATCCACCGGTGACAATCCCCGCATGAGCGCAGCCCAGGGCGTCAATGTAAAGTTCAACAGGGTTCTGGGGCTTGCCATTTCCAACGGCATTGTGGCTCTTGCCGGTGCGCTTCTTGCTCAGTACAAGGGCTCTGCCAACATTAATGACGGCCGCGGCGCCATCGTCATCGGTCTTGCCGCCATATTCATCGGTCTGTCTGTGTCCATGAAGATTAAGCCCAACTTCGTCGTCAGCCTTATCGGCGTAGTCTGCGGCGGCATTGTATATTATATAGTATATAACTTTGTCATTCTGCTGGGGCTCAAGACCGACTATCTGAAGATGCTCTCGGCCATCATCGTTGCGATTTTCCTTGCGGTGCCCTACCTGAAAGCGGAGTACTTCACCAAGCAGAAAGCACCCGTCAAGAAGGCAGAGGGAGGTGGCGCCAATGCTTAAAGTCACAAACCTGCAGAAAACCTTCAACGCCGGCACCATCAATGAAAAGGTAGCACTGGACGGTCTGAATCTGCACATCAAAAAGGGCGATTTTGTCACTGTTATCGGCGGCAACGGAGCAGGCAAGTCCACGCTTTTAAATGCCATTGCCGGTGTGTGGAAGCCTGACTTCGGTACCATCGAGATTGACGGTGTGGATGTCAGCCATATGCCCGAATATAAGCGCGCCAAGTTTCTGGGCAGGGTTTTCCAGGACCCCATGATGGGCACTGCCCCTGATATGGAGATCGCCGAGAACCTTGCCATTGCCTCCAAGCGCGGCATAAAGCGCCGCTTCGTCAGAGGCGTGAAAAAGGCGGACAGGGAGTATTACAAGGAGCTTCTGAAGATACTGGATCTTGGTCTGGAGAACAGACTGAGCACCAAGGTTGGCCTCCTGTCCGGCGGTCAGCGTCAGGCAGTCACTCTGCTGATGGCTGCCATGAGCATGCCCAAGCTCCTGCTGCTGGATGAGCACACCGCAGCCCTTGACCCCAAGACCGCTGCAAAAGTTCTTGAGATCACCGACCGTATCGTTTCCGAGAGCAATCTCACCACCTTGATGATAACCCACAACATGAAGGATGCCATTGCCCACGGCAACCGCCTCATCATGCTCCACGAGGGTAATATCATAGTTGACGTGGAGGGCGAGGAGAAGAAGAACCTGACCGTTGAGCAGCTTCTGGGACTTTTTGCCAAGGCCAGCGGCAACGAGTTCGCCGATGATAAGAATATACTTGCATAATGAAAACAGAGACAGGAAAAACCTGTCTCTGTTTTTTTGCGGGCGAGCAATGCTTGCCAAATATTCAATAACAGCTTTTGTTTACAAAGCGTGCTATAATTGTTTGAGGAAAGTTGAGGAGTATTTTCAGGATAAAGGGCTAAGATAATCCTACAACAGACAGGAGGTCCTTTTGTGAATGCAGATCTTCTCAGACAATTTGAAGAAAGTCTGAAAAGCGAGGAAAAAAGTCCCATTACCATCGAGAAATATCTCAGAGACGCAGCGGCGTTTCTAGCCTTTCTCGGAGATCGGGAGGCGGACAGGGAACTGGTCCTTGAATATAAGCGGCAGCTTCAGGACCGGGGCTATGCCCTGCGGTCGATAAATTCCATGCTGGCGTCGGTAAACAAGCTTCTAAGCTTCATGGGTAAGGCGGACTGCAGGGTGAAGCGCCTGCGGCAGCAGCGGCAGGTGTACTGCCCGGAGGAGCGGGAGCTGAGCCGGGAGGAATACCTGCGATTGCTGGCTGCCTGCGGCAAAGACCGGCGCTTAAACCTTATCCTCCAGACCATATGCTCTACCGGCATAAGGATCTCGGAGCTGAAATACTTCACGCTGGAGGAGGTGCGCCGGGGCGAGATCCGGGTAAGCTGCAAGGGCAAGAACCGGCAGATCTTCGTGCCTGCCAAGCTGAAAAAGCAGCTTATGGACTATGCCCATCTGCGCCGTATAGAGAGCGGGCCCATATTTGTCAGCAAAAACGGAAAGGCACTTGACCGCAGTAATATCTGGGCACAGATGAAGAGGCTCTGCGCGGCTGCCGGAGTTTCGGAGGCAAAGGTTTTCCCTCATAATCTGCGCAAGCTCTTTGCAAAGATGTTCTACCGCATAGAAAAGGACATAGCAAAACTGGCTGATGTTCTGGGACACAGCAGCATAGAAACCACCAGAATCTATATTATGACCAGCGGCAGGGAACACCGCCGGATGATCGACAAACTTGGCCTGCTGATCTGAGAAAAACGGCAAAAAAAATACGCCACATAATTCGCATTTGTGGTCCATCAATTAAATATGTGAACTCTTAAAACCACATAATTCGCATTATGTGGTAAAAGTCCTATATCCTGATAACAGAATACTCCCATAGCAATCAAAAATCAAGGGGAAAAAACTTATGTTAACAGCAAAAGATTGCCGAATTTGTCAATAATATTTAGCTATTTTCCCCAAATCCCAAAAACAAGGCATGCCAAAAGCACACCCATTTTTTGATTTTTTCAAATGGGTGCGTTTTTTGCGTCAAGAATGTGAATATTATGAACCTACACTGCATTTATGTATGGCTTGCAGCAAGAGCACAAAAATACCACACAAAATTTTTGCTTGTGTTTACCACATAATGCGAATTATGTGGTTTTAGGCTCAATAATACAAATGCATGGGATCTGCTGAGGGGGCGCACGCTCCTGTACAGCAGAGCCGGGGAATCGGCAAGAGGGGAGTCAAGCGTCTCAGCGTAGCTTCCGGTTCTGCGTAGCTCCGGCATTGAGGGAATTCGAGATCTGACCGTGGATGTGAAGCGTCTCAGCGTAGCGCCATTGGCAGTATCATTTCCAGTCTATCTATTCCGCATTGTACATTGTTTTCCTTAGAATTAACTTAATAAGGAGGAGAGTAAATCTTGAAATTAAGATTGCTTAAACGGATCCTTGCCATGACACTTACCGTGTGCATGGTCATTTCGCTTTTCCCGGTTACTGCCTTTGCAGCAGAAGTGGGAGACAAAGACACTACATATGTTGCGGTAAATGGTACACCTGTGCCTCCTGAGGCCGTAGAGAATGCTGTATGGGTTGTTACCGCAGGTCCGGAAACGACTGTTAACATGTGTGATTATGCTCTGTATGCTAGCCACCCCGAGCATACAGACGATTGCTATTACAAAGATTGTGACCACAAGGATGGCCATCTTGACACTTGCTTTGAAAGCACGACTACATATGAATTGTGTACTCATGCAAACGAAAGTGAGCACACTGGAAGCGTAGATGTGTTTGATGTTATCGAAGTGACGTACAAATATGGTATCATTCCTACCGGTGTCACTTGGAAAGATCACGCCGCAAAGTCTGTTGTGCAGGCTCGCTATAATGAATTGGGTGGGCTGAGTGGAATAACAACGTTCCTTCAGGATGACTTCTGTTTTACTACTGATGTAAGTGAGGCAAAGTGTGACCATACCTGTTCAGAGATTGGCGGCTCCTGCTATAAGACTAACACTCTGAAGTGCCCTGGTGTTATTCATCCTCACACTGACGCATGCAAGTACGATAAGTACACTTGGGAACTTAAGGCCGACGCAAACGGCAATGGTACTGATGATGCTACTGAGGACAGCTACACCGTCAGCTTCGATTCCAACGGTGGCAGCGCAGTTGATTCCCAGTCTGTTCTGACCGGTCTCACTGCAAGTGAACCCACCACCACCAAATCCGGCTGGGAGTTTAAGGGTTGGTTTGTAAAAGATGAAGAAGGAAATGCTGCTGATGCATACAAATTCGGCGCAGTTTCTTCCGATGTAAACCTCATCGCAGTCTGGCACCCCATCGTTACCTTCGATGCAAATGGCGGTTCCGATGTAGCTGACCAGACCATCGTCCCCGGCGGCATCGCCACCGAACCCAGCACCACCCGCGCATGGCACACTTTCAACGGTTGGTTCAACGGAACCGAGAAGTATGTCTTCACTACTCCCGTTACCGCTCCTCTTACTCTGAAGGCTGACTGGACTGAGTACGGCGTTTCTGTCCTGTCTATGAATGATGGCAGCATTCCTTACGAACAGCACAGCAATCCTGATTGGAGTGGCGAGACTAATTTCAAAACAAACCTCTCGAATATTCTTAGCCTTTCGCTTTCCGTAGATGGCAAACAGATAGGCGATGAGGAATATGTTGATGATAATATTACCTATTATCAGGTCACTACTGACGGCAATGACCAGAGAGTTGAGACTGAGCTGACTTCTGTTTATGACATAAGCAGCGAAGCCGGCGCTACTCTGACTGTTTGCGCAAAGCTGGCAGAGACTGATGCGTGGCAGGCAGCACAGTCTGCTGATGTCACCCTGACTCTCGTCAAGGCACCCGGCCAGAACGCTATCAGCCTTGGCAGCCTCTCCGGTGCAAGCCTTGTTGTAGAGGTTAACGGTCAGGCTGTTGAGTTCAGCAACAATACCATCGGCCTTGCGGAGAGCAATGGTCTTACCGGCGACAGCGTTGTTATTTACGTCACTGCAAATGAGGGCTACTACCTGGATAATGGCAGTGTCACCGTGACCGGCACCACTGCCACCCCTGTTGTTGCAGAAAACAAGAAGACTGCTACCGTCACTTTCACTGCAGACAACTATGACGGTCAGACCTATACCATTGGTGTTAATGCCGCTGCAAAGGCACAGTGCCTTATCAACTTGAAAACAGATGCGCTGAGCATAGATGAAGCAGACATCAGCGCAAGCGTTATTCAGACAAAGTACACTGACAGCTACATCAAGAGCCTGTTCATTACCGGTGTTGATAATGGCAGCGATGATGGAGTTGAGGTAAATGTTTCTCCCGCAATCACCGGAATCACCGGTGATAGCATGACTTACAACATTAGCTTTAATCATGCAGGCAATGACACTGTTCTGTCTGCTGAGGAGAAGCATGTTTCTCTGACCCTCAACGATGCGCGTCCTGCAAGCACCATCAATGTCAATGGAAATGGCGTTGTATACCTGGGCGAGAATATCAGCGCAGCTAAGGTTCTTGAGAAGCTCTTTGTTTCCGTCACCGCAGACGATGACACTGTTCTCTCTGCTCTGGACACCGGTCTGGTTTCCATCAGCGGTCTGCAGAAGAAGACGCTGGCATGGTGGAACAATGCAGACGCCGTAACTGACGAAGGCACTTACCGCGCCACCATCAGCTATGCAGGCAGCAATACTCACAAGGCTTCCGAACTGAAAGAATATGAGTTCACTGTCACTGACGGCCGTGAGGCAACTTCTCTCAGCTATACCACCTACGAAGTGAAGATCAAGGGAACCAACCCCGTGAGCTACACTGTGCCTGAGCTGCTGAAAGCTATGGGCTTTGCTATCAGGTCCACAGACGGCGACCTGATTATCAACTATGAAAACTACGTTGACTACGGTGTATCTGTCGAAGTAAAAAAGTATGATCTCAGCAAAGTTGATTTGGTGGGTACTGCTGTTACTGTAGTTGATACCGCTGGAGCAAGCGGCATATACAGAATCAATGTTGAGTTCCCCGGTGTTCCCGGCGAAAACGGCTATAAGCCCTGCGAGACCGGCGGTGTTGCTGACCCCATCACTGTTGTCGACGCTCGTCCTCAGACTGCTATCGCTCTGCAAAGCGCCAACCCCAGTCTTGACACTCTGGAAGCAGAGCTGAGCGTGGCTGATGTTCTGAGGTTCATGGAATTCAGACTCAACTCCAACGGCAGTGCAGTTCTCACTTACGAGAACTACACCACAGACAGCAATCTCACCGTCAGCATCACCGATGCAGACAGCAAGCCTGTCACCAGTGTCACTGAAACCGGCACATACACTGTTGCCGTAAGCTATGCAGAGAACAACAAGTACTTCGGCTGTGATACTACCGTTGAGACCCTGACGGTCACCGATGGTCGTCTGGCATCTTCCGTTACTATTAATAATAGTGACAGCATAGCATACGATATCCATAATGCCGCTGAGTGGAGAGAGAGCTGGAAATCCAACATTATTTCCACTATGGGCATCACTGTCAAGGACAATGATGACAAGCTCATGGAAGATGCAGAGGTCAAGCTCTACACCGTTACCGACGGCGCAGAGACTGAGCTGGCTGCATACCCCGGCAGCGGCACCTTCACCGTCCGCGCAAAGTTTGCGGGCAACAATGAATATAAGTCCGCTGTCTCCGCAGACGCAACTCTTACACTTGTTGAGGCACCCGGTGCGTCCACCATCGTAAAGGGCGATGTCAGCAATGCTGAGATCATTGTAACTGTTGATGGCGAAGCAGCTCCCTGGTCCGCAACCGGAACTATCTCTGTTCCCTATAAGAGTGTGGCGGTCATAAAGGTAACCGCAGTGGGTGACTACTACCTGACTGAAGACAGCATCAAGGTAAATGGCGAAACCTTTGCCAACGGCGGATCGGTTGAGGCTGAGGTTTATGAAGGTCAGACTTTCACTGTCAGCGCAAGCGCTGTGGAGAAGACTGCCTCTTCCATCAGCGTCAACGCTTCTTATGAAGATAAGCCTGCTGACCTCTCCAAGATCAGCTACAACAAGGCTGACATGGTAGCGTTCTTCGCTCCCACTGTTGATGTGGACTCAGGTGCTGAGATCATTATCACCGGCTTTGAGAGCATCAATGCTGTTGGTGACGCATATACCATCAGCTTTAGCTATGCAGGCAATGAAACTACCAAAGCCAGCACCGCAACAGCCATCCTGAAGGTCAGTGACGGTCGTCCTGAAACTCAGATCAATGTCAATCAGAATGTTGAGATAGGCTATGTTGGCAATGCTATCACCGAGGCGGATATACTCAAAGCGGTTGTTGCTTCCGTCAGCACCGTAGACGGTGTTGAGATCGAGGATGCACAGCCTGCTCTCGTCTCCGGGGCCTTTGGCGCCATCTATAAAGAAACTATCAGCAATGGATATAACCTTGGATACATTACTCCTATGGGCAGTGCCATTGGCGGAGGCAGCTTCACCGATGAGCTTCTCGGCGATGTTACCGGTAATTTCAAGGTCACCGTAAGCTACTCCGGAGATGCAAACCTTTACAGGGCAGCAGAGAACGTGGATGTATATTTCTCCGTCTACGATAATCGTGACGACATCAATGTGGTTGTCAGCGATGTTACTAAGGAACACGGAGATCTCTCCAATATCAGCTATGGCCTGAGCGAGATCGAAGAGGCGTTCGGTGCAAGGGCTCAGCTCGCTAAAGACGGCACTGCTATCGAAAACGCAAGCATAAGCATAGTCTCCGTCAAAAAGGAAGGCAGCGGACTGTTTGAATATGTGTACAACACCATCGGAAGTGTAAATAATCTGCCCATTACCGAGGAAGGCGTGTATACTGTCGTTTTCCAGTGTGCAGACAGCAACACTTGGAAAAAGGGCAGCGCAGAGGCGGTTCTCACCATCGTTGATGCCCGTGCGGAGGGCAATTTGGTTCTGAAAGAAGACCATCAGTTCGTTCAGGACAGCAAGGTATTCGAATACACACAGGACGAGCTTCTTGACGCGCTTTTTGAGGGTGTCGACACCGGTGCAGAAGAGTACTATATTCCCAATGAAGGCATCAGCTACACCTTCTACAAGGATACTCGCACTGAGGATGAAACTGAGCCTGTCTGGACTCTCGTTGAAGCTAATATAACCGAGTTTGGTATTTACAAGCTGAGTGTCAGCTTCTCCGGAGACAATACCCACAAGGAAGTCGACGAGGCAACCACCACCTTCAGTATCACTGATAGCAGACCTCAGCCCAAATTTGCCCTTGGGAATACTGTCATTCCCTTCGACTTCGAAGACTTCAGTAAAGAAAAGCTGGTAGAAGCACTTGAAATCTCCTGCGAAGAAGACGGTCTGAGTTATAGCAGAATCCGTATTCTGGTTGGTGAGGAAGAGGTCGAGGAGGAAGACCTGGATATCGGTTGCTACACTGTTGAGATCAGTTTTGACGAGACAGATGATTACAACGCAAATCTCCAGCTCTTTAATATTGAGATCATTGACGCACGCGGCGAGACTAAGCTGGAGATCAATGATGTAAGCATTGAGTATACCGGCAACCCTGTTAGAGGCGTTGATATTATCGACAAGATGCTCAAGACTCTGGTCGATGAAAACGGCGAAGACATCAGCTATGAGCTTGGCGGCGTATACCAGCCCGGTATGGGCGAGCTGCTGATCTTCTCTGAGGGTGCAGAGGGTGAAGTCAAGAATGCGGGCGAATATGAGTTCACCGTTGTTTTCACCGGCGACGCATATAACAAGCCTGCTCAGGCAACTGCAACGCTCACCATCACCAAGGCAAATGCTAATGTAACCGTCACCGGCACTACTACCCGCTGGACCGGTTACTATGACATCAACAACATGATCAGCTCCGATCCTGCCGGTGTAAAGATGATCCGCGTAGCAGCAGGTATCGATCTGGGCGAGGCACGTATGGACGATCTGGGCATCACTGCTTATGTTGATGTTCCTTATCTCACTGACAACGCGGATGTTAATAACATACTGAGTCAGTATCTCAGGGGCGGCACCATGACCGTTGAAGAGATGACTGCCATGTTCAGAACTGCTATCGACGCTATGGAAAGCGATCTGGTGCAGAATGTTGCGGGCTACATTGGCGTCAACATTGACACTGACGGTCTCAACAAGCTGGTCGATGGCCTTGAGCGGATCGCTGAGCTCTCTGAGGTTGAGAATCTGACTGTTAAGCTGAGCTTTGGCCAGGGCACCATCAGCATCCCCAACTCCGGTCTGTACATAGTCGGCGCTATGGTATCTGACTCCAACTGCGAGTCCGACATGGCACTTAACTACCTGCTCCTCACTCCCGATGGCTACAAAGCAGACATCCAGTGGAAGATCGCCGATGAAAACGGTCTCTTCACCATTGGCGCACTGCGTAACGGCTACGACCTGAGCGCAGAGGTCACCAAGGTTTACGAGGGCAACATTGAGGATGCTGCCGCAGCTCTCACCCATATATTCATCGGTGTGGACATGAACGGCGATCCCGTGATTATCCGTGACCAGATGGATCTCACTCTGGGCGCATACACCCAGATCGCATACTTCGAGAACCTCGGCAATGTTATGTACTATGCCGATCCTATCGTAAGACCCGTTGTTGTTGTCTCTGATGTTGTTGAAGTCAAGTTCGACGATGCAAACGAGAACAATGTCCGTGTCTTTGACTGGGTGGACAACACCAAGCAGACCATGACCGCAAAGGTTTATGACCGCAGCGGCGATCTGCTTGACGATGCTGAACAGGCAAAGATCACTTATAAGTACATCGGCATGGAGTCTGACGGCGACATCGTCAACAGCACTGACGGCGCTGAGAGACCCGGCGTATACACTGTTATCGCCACTTACATTGATGGCGTCGATCCCGAGAGGGTCGGCATGGCTGTGGGCGAGATGATCATCCTGCCCAGAGAGGCTACCATCAGCGTTGATGACGCTATCGGCGTTTACGGTCAGGACAGCTTCAAGCTGGCAGACCTTATCACCAAGGAACCCGCTGACGCAAAGCAGATCACCATCGTTGCAGGTATCGCCAATGTGGGCGACTTCTCAGAGAATGGTCTGGCTGCAGTAGATGGTCAGGTTCTGGTTGACCTGCCCGACAGAGTTGAATCTGCTCTCAAGCAGCTCCAGGATCAGGATGTATTCACCGCTGATCAGTTCAAGGCACTTCTTGCTCCCCTCGGCGCAGCTATGGAAGCTGTCGGCATGGACATCAGCAGCATCACTGCCATTGAACAGCAGCTCCGCGATCTGCCCGGCACCGTTTCTGTCAGAGTCACCGATCTGAGCAGCTATGAGTTCGTGGATATGGGCGCCTGGGTCGTCATCGGCGGTATCATGGACAATGACTATGTCGGCATACCCGATATGGGTCTGGTTGTCCTCCACCCCGAAGTCAACGAGTATGTTCTGACCTGGAACTACGATGATGCAAACGGCATCATCACCCGTCCCGTTCTCGCAAGCAAGGATCTCCTTGCTAATGCAGGCGAGGGCAATAATGAAATTACCGCACAGATCAAGTATCTGGTTTACGGCGTATCCGATGAAGGTGAGACCGTTATGCTCAGCAGCGGCGATGCTGACTTCGAGGCGGCCATGAAGGCTCTGCCCAACGGCATCTACACTCAGTTGGCTTATATCGAGCCTCAGATCGACGCAACCATTCCCGTTGCGGCACCCATCATGCGCCAGTTCATCCTCAGTCCTCAGAACGTCACCGTTGACGCTCCCGATGTAGTAGTTACCTATGGTAAGGACTTTGACTACACCGTAACTGTCACTAAGGCAGACGGCACTGTCATCGATGATCCCGAAAACCTCACCGTCAAGTTCATTGGCTTCAACGCAATTGACGATGGCTACTACCGTGAAACCGTTCCCACCAATGCAGGTGTTTACGCAGTCTTTGCTCAGTACAAGACTGTGGACGAGAACGGTAAGCTGGATTACTTCGGTGTTGATGCAGGCACTCTCACCATCGAGCCCGCCCGCCTGAACTATGATGTCAAGGATGTTGAGTACAGATACGACGGCGAGGCCAAGAAGCCTCTCATCAGCAATCCCCACAACGCAAGCGACATTCTCTTTATCGTTGATACCCAGAACGCAACTGTAAATGTAGTTGCTCCCTCTCTGGGCGTTGACAAGGATCCCAACTACAATTGGGACGGCGATATCCACATTCAGTACTGGCTTGAGGAGCTGAACAAGGCTATCGAACAGCTCAATTCCGGTTACGGCGTTGATGTGGTAGCTGTTATTGATAAGCTTGTCTCCATACTGCCTGAGGAAATCACCAATTCCGATACCTATAATGACATTGTCGGTGTTCTCAGTGACATCAGGAGCGATGTGCTCACACTCAACACCGCTATGCCCACCGAGCCCGGCAAGTACAATGTCTACGCAATCGCATACAAGGATCCCAACCACGCTATCGAACTGTCTGAAGGCAGCATCACCATCACCAAGGGTTACCCCATCCGTTTCGTGGACAGCGATAATCCTGCCATGATCGCAGCCGGCGTAAGCGTTCGCATCGGCAGCCTCACCGAAGGCGATGAATTTGTTCTCGATGAGGACTGCCTTGCATGGGTTGAGGAAAGATGGACTGATGAAAGCAGTCTGCTGATCCTGGGTTACGAGTATGAAAAGGACGGCAAGATCTACGACGCTCCTACCTTTGCATACGATGAAAACTGCAGAGGTCTCTACCTGTGGAAGCTTGAGTGGAACGAAGCTGAGAGTGAGTACCATGCAAAGAGAGTTACCGATCTGGATAACAACATGAGTTTCGGCGGCGCATCCATTTGGGCCGGCGGCACTGCTGGTATTAACGGTATCGGCTACTACTACAACTACAATGACGCTGCAACTGCCGCATGGGCCGATCTGGGCTATAAGGTTCGGGAGCACGGCACTGTTGTTGCATGGGCAGATAAGCTGGCAGAGGGCGAAGCTCCCACTCTCCGTGCTGACAGATCCAACTCTGCAGCCGGTCATGCAAGTCTGGGTATGTACTGGAACTCCACCTACAATATCAGGGATAGCTATATCCCCAGAGAACTGCGTGTCAGCTTCTACACCATTCTCGAGGATGCTGAGGGTGCTGAGATCATTGTTTACGGCGGCTCTGTAAACCGCAGTATCGGCTATGTTGCATGGCAGAATGACAATATCGACCATGGCGCTTACTACAACAGGTGCGTCGATGAGCTCATTGCCAAGGCAGGGGACGCAGTAAAGGATTACGAAGCAACCTTAAACCCTGAAGCATAGATAAGGAGAACAGAACATGAAAAAGATTATTTCCATTATTCTTGCAGTGCTGTTTGTCCTGTCTATGGCAGCCTGCAGCACTCAGGCAAGTGAAACCCCAGCAGCAACCGAGGCTCCCGCAGCAGTCCCTGCGGCACCCGAGGCACCTGCTACCACGGAAGAACCGGCTCCCACGGAGCCGGTCTGGGAGCCGGGCATTGCCCGCGCCGCATACGGCGAGCTTGAATACAAAAAGTTTATGCGCGGCGACATTGTCAATGTCATCGGCGAGTGGAAGGACTACTACATCGTTGAAGGCGAGGATGTGGACCTTCTTGTAGAAAAGCGCTTTGTACGTTTGGGCAGCGAGGGCGAATACGAGAGCTGGACCGGCTACTCTTTCAGCGGCACTGAAGTTTTCGGCAACGGTTACCTTGAGGGCGATGTGCTTGCAGAGCTGAGCGTCAACCAGACTGTCAATGTTCTTGGCGGCGGCGAGGGCTGGCTGTATATCGAGTATGAAGGCGGCTCCGGCTATGTGGATGAAGCCGGCATCAGCAGAAACTATATTGTTTACTATGCCGGTAACGGCGGCAGTGGCGGAGGCGGCGGAGGCGGAGACATCAACCTTGATCTGGTTGCCTACTTCGGCCCCGAAATGAGCGAACTCAAGGGCAGCGCCATCGTCGGTGCAGACGGTATACGCGGAAGTCTCTGTGTCACTCTGCGCGGCGACATTCTCAAGGTCACCTCCTATGATGAGGAAGTATGCAATATCTATCTGGAAGGCTTCGAGGCAAAGCTGCCCCGTTGGCTGGTACAGATGGAGGGGGATGCTGCATATGAAAGCTGGGTGGGCTATACCAAGAGCAATACCAAGGCTTATGAGGAATACCGGATGAGAAACGAGCTTACCGTGTTTGGCTTCAATGATGAAGTCAAGGTAGTCGACGAGCTCCCTATGTGCTATGTGATCGAGCTTGCCGATGGCAGCTTCGCCTATGTGGAGCTGGACGGCATCAGTGAAACCATGAATGTCTACTACGTCGGTGACGGCGGCAGCGGCGGTGGCGGCGGTGCATGGCTGGCACCCATAGTCTAAAACCAAATAAAACAAAAAGATCCCCCTTGGTGACTTTGTCACCAAGGGGGGATTGACATTAAAATGCGATTTGTTATAATAAGCGCGAGAAGAAAAAGATGCGTTCTGTTCTTGCTCCAAGCCCCGGAAAAACTTGAAATTGCGCACCCACCTGATGTTGAAACTTTAGTCCACATTGGACATCTTGAGACGAAAGCAATGGAGCGGAACAGTCCAAGGCGAGCCATTACTATCGCTATAATTGGAAGTTTACCGCCGTGTTTTCGACCGAGAACACGGCGCTTTCATTTAAAAAGCCTCCCTTGTGCAAAGGGAGGTGGCTGCCAAAAGGCAGCCGGAGGGATTGTAATTCCTTAGAAATTATAAAGGAGAATTGACCATGAGTATGAACGAAACTCCTGTATCCGAAAGGGCTCACATAGCCTTTTTCGGCTGCCGCAATGCCGGCAAATCCAGCCTCCTCAACGCTGTCACCGGCCAGAAAATGGCCATAGTCTCCGATGTGAAGGGCACCACCACCGACCCCGTTTACAAGACCATGGAGCTGCTGCCCGCAGGCCCTGTAATGATCATCGACACCCCGGGTCTGGATGATGAGGGTGAGCTTGGTATGCAGCGAGTTGAAAAGGCTCTGCAGGTTTTAAGACGCACCGATGTGGCAGTGCTGGTGGTGGACTCCGAAAAGGGGCTTTCTGAGCAGGATGAGATAATCCACCGCCAGATAAAGGAGCGCAACATCCGCTACCTGATAGCCTATAACAAGAACGATATAAAGCGTGTTGAAAGCCTGCGGGAGCACGAAGTCTCTGTCAGTGCCGTCACCGGCGAGGGCATCGACGATCTGAGACTGAGAATTGCGGAGCTTGCCAAGTCCGAGGAGCCACTTTTCCCCCTGGTTCATGACCTGGTGAAGCCCGGTGATGTGGTTCTGCTGGTCATCCCAATCGACAAGGCTGCCCCCAAGGGCAGACTGATTCTGCCCCAGCAGCAGACCATCCGCGACCTTCTGGACTACGGCGCAATCCCCGTCATGACCCGTGACAAGGAGCTGGCCGACACCCTTGAAAAGTTCAAGGGGCAGGTGAAGCTGGTTATCACCGACAGCCAGGCATTTAAAGAGGTGGCCGCCATCACCCCCGATGATATCCCCCTCACTTCTTTCTCCATACTTTTCTCCCGCTATAAGGGCGAAGCCTCCGTGCAGCTGAGGGGCCTGAAGGCTCTCAGAGACATTCAGGACGGTGACAAGATCATGATCGCCGAGGGCTGCACCCACAGACGCCAGTGTGGTGACATCGGCACCGAGAAGATACCCAGGCTGCTGCAGATGAAGACCGGCAAAAAGGTTGAAATCAACTTCTTCTCCGGTCAGGAATACCCTGACAATCTGGAAGAGTATCGCATGATCATCCACTGCGGCGGCTGCATGCTGAACGCCCGAGAGATGAGAGCAAGAATCTCTATGGCAGAGGACAGGGGAGTGCCCATCACCAACTACGGAATGATACTGGCCTACTTCACCGGCATACTGGAGCGAAGCCTGAGAGTATTTCCCCAGTATCACGCCATGCTGGAGGAAGAGTAAATTGCCTCCAACCTGTTTGTAGGGGCGAGCAGTGCTCGCCCGAGGAATGCCGGGACTTAGATTTAGGAGAACTCCTATGCGAAACATAGATATTATAAACAAAGCCAATGAGGCTTTAGTGCCAAGCCGTGATGAGTTCATACAGCTTCTGTCTACATTCAACGACAAGGACAGGGAGTATGCAGCCCAGCTTGCCAGGGAAAAATCCAGGGAAACTTTCGGAAACGCTGTCTACACCCGCGGACTTATCGAGTTTTCAAACTACTGCAAGAACAACTGCCTCTACTGCGGCATAAGAGCCGGCAACAAGGAAGCCCAGCGCTACCGTCTCAATAAAGAGGAAATCCTTGACTGCTGTGAGCAGGGCTACAAGATGGGCTACCGCACTTTTGTTATGCAGGGCGGCGAGGACCCCTATTTTACCGACGAAATGTTTGTTGACATCGTCAGCACCATCCGCGACCTTTACCCCGACTGTGCAATCACTCTTTCCCTCGGCGAGCGCAGCCGCGAGAGCTACCGGAAGCTCTATGACGCCGGTGCCAACCGTTATCTTCTCCGCCATGAGAGCATATCCCCCTGCCACTACGCAATGCTCCACCCCGACACCATGAGCTGGGAGCGCCGCATGCAGTGCCTGCGGGATTTAAAGGAAATCGGCTTTCAGACCGGCTGCGGCTGCATGATCGGCTCCCCCGGCCAGACCATAGAGAATCTTGCAGACGAGCTGCTGTTTTATAAGGAGTTTGACCCACAGATGGTGGGCATGGGCCCCTTCCTGCCCCACCACGCCACCCCTTTCAGGGATGAGAAAGCCGGCAGCGTGGAGATGAGCCTGATGATGCTGAGCATGACGAGGCTCCTGCTTCCCAAAGTCCTGCTGCCCTCCACCACCGCTCTGGGCACCGCCGAGCAGGGCGGACGCAACAGAGGTATTCTGGCAGGTGCCAATGTCATCATGCCAAACCTTTCCCCCATGAAGCAGCGCAGCAAGTATTTACTTTATGATAACAAGACCGGCCTTGGAGAAGATGCCTCCGAGCAGCTGGTTCTGATAGAAGAGCTTTTAAACAGCATCGGCTACCACAGTGTTGTAGCCAGAGGAGACTACGAGGGATAGACAAATGAAGAAAATAGCAATTTACGGCAAGGGAGGCATTGGCAAGTCCACCACCTCTGCCAATCTCTCAGCCGCCTTTTCGAAGCTGGGGTATAAGGTTTTGCAGATCGGCTGTGACCCAAAGGCGGACTCCACAATTAATCTTCTGGGCGGCAATCCCCCCATGCCGGTGCTGACCTCCATGAGAGATGACGACAGGGTGCTGGGCATTGAGGATATTGTCCGCCGGGGCTTCAACGGCGTCATGTGCATGGAGACCGGCGGCCCCACCCCCGGCATCG
>CAZYTE010000017.1:0-16889 GCA_964649425.1 uncultured Oscillospiraceae bacterium | reverse complement strand
GTTCGCAGATAGGGGACGACCATGAGAACACACGCGCGCTTCTGGCGGCGCTCGCAAGCCACGGTAATGCGGGCGGTGTACTGCTTTTGGGACTCGGCTGTGAAAACAATCTGTTAGAGAATCTGCTCCCACTCATTCAGGGCCGCACCCGCGTCCGCGCCCTTGTCTGTCAGCAGGTGTCTGACGAGATAGCGGAAGCGGAAAGACTCATTGACGAACTCATAACGCTCTGTAATAAGGACGTGCGCAATGGTTCATGTCAGTGAAATAAATGAGTTGACCGGATATGTACGCGGAGGTTGTTCACCTTTAGGCATTAAGAAAAAATACAGCACATTTTATCATGCGAGTATTTTTGAGCATAATACCATTATGGTAAGTGCGGGAAAAATCGGTTATCAGGTAGAGCTTTCTCCTAATGATTTAATAAAACTGACAAGCGGCAAAATAGCCGATATTGCCGCAGAGGAATAGTTTATGCAGAGCAGCATTTTTATTAAAGGCGCAAGAGAAAACAATCTTAAAAACATTGATCTTGAGATCCCAAGAGACAAGCTGGTAGTTGTCACCGGCCTTTCCGGCAGCGGCAAGTCCAGCCTGGCCTTTGACACTATCTATGCCGAAGGACAGCGCAGATATGTGGAAAGTCTGAGCTCATATGCCAGAATGTTTCTTGGCCAGATGGATAAGCCGGATGTGGATTATATCGACGGCCTTTCTCCCGCGATTTCCATTGACCAGAAGGTGACATCCAAAAACCCCAGATCCACCGTGGGCACAGTCACAGAGATTTATGACTATTTGCGTCTGCTGTGGGCAAGAGTGGGTATTCCTCACTGCCCCAAATGCGGCAAGGAAATCCGTCAGCAGAGCATTGACCAGATTGTTGACAAAATTCTTGAGCTCCCTCAGGGTACCAAAATTCAGGTTATGGCGCCTGTTGTCCGAGGCCGCAAGGGAGAGCATGTTAAAATATTTGAGGATGCAAAAAAATCCGGATATGTGCGTGCTCGGGTTGACGGAATAAGCTATGAACTTTCAGAGGAGATCAAGCTCGAAAAAAACAAGAAGCACAATATTGAAATCGTAGTAGACCGCCTTGTGGTAAAGCCTGACATCAGCCGCAGGCTGACTGACTCCGCGGAGACCGCTCTGGCTCTTGCCGGAGGAATACTGTACATTGACGTTGTTGGCGAAGAAAAACCGCTTGTCTTCTCACAGAACTATGCCTGTGAAGACTGCGGCATATCCATTGAAGAACTGGCACCCAGACTATTTTCGTTCAATAATCCCCATGGTGCCTGTCCTACCTGTACCGGTCTTGGAATGCAGATGCTCATAGACCCGGAGCTTGTTATGCCAAACCATAACCTGAGCATTATGGACGGCGGCATTACTGCCAGCGGCTGGGGAAATGTAAAAGGTGACAGCATAGCAAAAATGTATTTTGATGCTCTGGCCAAAAGGCATCATTTTAAGCTGACCGACCCCATAAAGGACATTCCCAAAGAAGCTTTGGATGCCATCTTATATGGTACAAAGGGTGAGACACTGCAGCTCAGATATGAAAAGAATGAAGGCTACGGGATAATCAAACGCGAGTTTGAGGGTATAATCCCGAATCTTCAGCGCCGATATCAGGAGACTCAAAGTCCGGCAATGCGCGCTGATATTGAGGAGTGTATGTCAGAGACTCCCTGTCCCGATTGTCGCGGAAAAAGGCTTAAAAAATCCGCCCTGGCAGTCACCGTGGGCGGTATGAACATTGCTGATTTTACCGATCTTTCGGTTGTTAAGGCTCTTGAGTTTATTGACTCAATCAGCTTTTCTGAAAAAGAGCTGATTATTGCCGAGCGAATTGTCAAGGAAATCAAGGCAAGACTGCATTTTCTTCAAAGTGTTGGTCTTGGTTATCTCTCTCTTTCCAGAGCAGCGGGAACCCTCTCGGGCGGCGAGAGTCAGCGCATCAGACTGGCTACACAGATCGGGTCCAGTTTGATGGGTGTTCTTTATATTTTGGACGAGCCCAGCATTGGCCTGCATCAGCGCGATAACGAAAAGCTTCTCAGCACTTTAAAACAGCTTCGGGATTTAGGCAATTCACTTATAGTCGTTGAGCATGATGAGGACACCATGCGTGCCGCTGACTACATTATCGACATTGGCCCCGGAGCGGGTGTAAACGGCGGTCAGCTTGTCTGTGCAGGCACTGCTGAAGAGATATGCGCCTGTGAGCGATCCATTACCGGCCAGTACCTCAGCGGCAAGATGAAAATACCGGTTCCGGAAAACAGGAGATCCGGTAATGGTAAAAATCTTAAAATACTTGGAGCATCGGAAAATAATCTTAAAAATATTGATGTGGATATTCCTTTGGGAAAACTCATCTGTGTAACCGGAGTTTCGGGCAGCGGGAAGTCATCTCTCATTAACGAGATTCTCTACAAGACTCTCGCCGCAGAAAAGAACAGAGTAAAGGTTCGCCCCGGTAAATGTGCGGGTATTCGAGGCCTTGAGCATATTGACAAGGTGATAGCTCTTGACCAAAGCCCCATCGGAAGAACCCCCAGGTCAAACCCTGCAACCTACACAGGAGCGTTCAATGATATAAGAGATCTGTTTGCCTCCACCCAGGACGCAAAGCTCCGTGGTTATAATCAGGGGCGTTTTTCCTTTAATGTTAAAGGCGGAAGATGCGAAGCATGCTCAGGAGACGGCCTGCTGAAAATCGAAATGCATTTTTTGCCCGATGTATATGTTCCATGCGATGTATGCGGCGGCAAAAGGTACAACCGCGAAACTCTTGAGGTGAAATACAAAGGCAAGAGCATTGCCGATGTACTTGATATGACCATCGAGGAGGCATGCTCGTTTTTCGCCAATCAGCAGAAGATCCTGAATAAGATTCAAACATTATACGATGTAGGTCTTGGGTATGTGCGTCTTGGTCAGTCCAGCACTACTCTTTCCGGCGGCGAAGCTCAGCGCGTTAAGCTTGCAACCGAGCTCTCCAAGCGCAGCACCGGAAACACCGTGTATGTTCTTGACGAGCCTACAACCGGCCTTCACATTGCTGATGTTCACAGATTGATAGATATACTGAACCGGCTTGTAGACGCTGGGAACACAGTGGTTGTAATTGAGCATAATCTGGATGTTATAAAAGTTGCGGATCACATCATTGACCTTGGCCCCGAAGGCGGAGACCAGGGAGGAAACCTTGTTTTTGCAGGCACTCCCGAAGCTTGCGCAGAGTGCGAAGGAAGCTTTACGGGGCAATATCTGAAAAACATGCTGTAACCTGCAAACCTTTTTTCTCATATCATGGGTGGGAGGGATCAGCATGGAAGGAAGCGTTATAAGTGCTTTGGCTGTAGCTTTTATCTGTACAACTCTCGTATGGATTCTCAGACACATGATGCTTAGACCTGTAAAAACCGGAAAAAACACAAATCAAACCCTTGTACTGAGAGTTTTTAATTCCGAACCACGGCTTGAGGAAAATATTCGCGGTATTATATGGCTCAATGATAACGGCCTTATTCATTGCCGGGTAATAATTCTGGGCTATGAATTGGATGAGGAAACAAGGTTTATCGCAAAGGCATTTGAAAGAGAATACAGCGGAATTACTTTAATTGAGGACGGAGAAATCGGACAATGGATCAGGAATTGGAATTGCTGGAATTATCCGGTACAATAGACTCAATAATATATAAAAACGAAGAAAACGGATATACTGTTCTTCGCCTTACAGACGGTAACGGAGAAACCGTTACCGTTGTGGGCTGTTTTCCATATGCATCAGCCGGTGAAGGCATGATCGTCAGCGGAAACTGGGTCGTTCACGGTGTTCATGGCAGACAGTTCAAAGCTGAATTTGCTCAGAGAATAATGCCCACCGGTGTTAACGCCATATACGAATATTTAGCCGGTGGAGCTGTCAAAGGCATTGGCCCGGCAACCGCCTCTTTGATCGTAAACAAGTTTGGAGAGCATTCCTTGGAAGTCCTGGAAAGCTCACCTGAAAAACTTGCTGCTATACGGGGTATCAGCCTGGCGAAAGCAGAACAGATTTCAGAACTGTTCCGCCGTCAGTCCGGTATGCGCCGTTTGATGGAGTTTATCTGCTCCTTTGGTCTCAGGCCCATTCTTGCAATGAGGATGTACAAGTTCTACGGCGATGACGCCCTTGAGCTTGTGCGCGAAAACCCTTACATTCTCGCTTGCGTACATATTGGCGGTACTTTTGCAGAGGCTGATACTCTTGCTCTGCAGCTCGGCTTTGATGGGTACAGCAGAAACAGGATCAATGCAGCCGTACTTTTTGAATTGGTTCATAATTCCGGCAACGGGCACTGTTTTATACCAAAAGAAAAGCTTGCGGCAGTTACAGCAGAGCTGATCGGCGTCAGTCACGAAGATGCTTTGGAGAGTATAGACGAGCTCATTGAAACCGGACAGCTCATGTTTGAAGAAGTAGCCGGCTGCGAGGCCTGCTATCTGCCTGAGCTTTATGAAGCTGAGTGCGGAACAGCCGAGAGACTTGCAGGCATGGCTTCCGGAAAATTCTGCGACAAGCTTGATGTGTCCGCTCTAATTGCTTCTCTGGAAGAAAGGCTTGGTATCAGGTATGCGCCTTTTCAGTGCCGGAGCATAGAGCTTGCTTTGGAGAATCAGATCCTTGTTATAACAGGCGGACCCGGTACCGGAAAAACAACTATCATACGGGCAGTGCTTGAAATGTATGATAAAATTGGACTTAAAACATTTCTGACTGCGCCCACCGGTCGCGCCGCGAAACGCATGAGTGAGCTCTCAGGCAGAGATGCCACAACGGTTCATCGCTTGCTTGAGGCCAGATTTTCCGAAGATGGCAAAAGCGTTCTTTTCAGCAAAAACGAGTCAGACAAGCTTGATTGTGATGCTGTAATTCTTGATGAATGTTCCATGGTTGACATTAGTTTGATGAATGCTCTGCTTTCCGCAATGCCTAAGAATTGCCGGCTTGTGATGGTAGGTGATGCGGATCAGCTTCCTTCTGTGGGGCCGGGAAATGTTTTCTCCGCAGTTATACGCAGCGGGGTAGTTCCCACAGTGCGACTTACTGAGATTTTTCGTCAGAATGAAGGCAGCCGAATAATCAGAAATTCCCACATGATAAACAAGGGCGAACACCCTAATTTATCTGAAAATGCCGGCGACTTCTTTCGGCTCAAACGCCTCGAAGCCGCTAGTTCCGTCGAAACCATTGCAGAACTTTGTGCCACGAGATTGCCAAATAAAATGAATATACCTGTTGAAGAGATTCAGGTTTTATCACCCACAAGAAAAGGCGAGATGGGAACATTTAATCTCAACAAGAATCTCCAGCAGATATTGAACCCCAAAAACCCAAACAAAAACGAAAAGATTTTCGGTGAAGTTATTTTTCGCGAAGGCGACAGAGTGATGCAAATCAGGAATAATTATGATATACTTTGGCGCAATGAGGCTGACCGAAGCAGCGGAAGCGGAATATATAACGGAGATATCGGCCGCATCAGAAGCATTGACGCGGAAACTGAAACTGTCACAGTTGATTTTGACGGAAAGATAGCTTCCTATGAGTTTGATTCTTTAATAGAGTTGGAGCATGCCTGGGCGATGACGGTTCACAAGTCTCAGGGCAGTGAGTACCGGGCCGTGATCCTTGCTCTCAGCCCCAGTTCTCAAATGCTCTTGACCAGAGATGTGCTGTATACCGCCGTCACAAGAGCAAAAGAGCTCATGATCCTTGTTGGTGACGATCAGACAGCTTATAGAATGATTGATAATTATCGCCAGACAAAGAGATATACCGCTCTTCGGGTCAGGCTTCGCAAACTGTGCGGTGCTGTATGATGATAACAGAGCGAATTCTTGATCTTTTATATCCAACAAAGTGTTGCTTTTGCCACAAACTCACCGAGGGAGAAAAAGTCTGCCAAAAGTGCATGGAAAAACTGCCGTATACCGGCTCAAATGCCCGCCAGAATTGCTTTGCCAACATTTCCGGCTGCGTTTCTCCATTGTATTATGACGCAGATGTAAAGGAATCTGTTTTGCGTTATAAATTCGGTTCTGTCACTTCTTATGCTTCCGTTTACGGCGATTTTATTGCAAAATGTGTTGACGAAAACCACATTACCTGCGATATTATTACTTGGGTGCCTTTGAGCCGAATCAGAAGGTGGAAAAGGGGCTATAACCAGGCGGAGCTTATTGCTTTGGATTTGTCAGCCAGACTTCGGCTGCCCAGTGCGGCACTGCTGAGAAAAATAAGGAATAACCCCGCTCAATCCGGCACAGGCAATGCTGCCAAAAGAAAAGCAAATGTACAGGGTGTTTATAAAACAATTGACAATGAACTTATCCTTAATAAAAAAGTTCTTTTGGTCGATGATGTTGTTACTACAGGCGCAACTCTTTCCGAGTGTGCCAGGATGTTGAAGCAAGCGGGCTGCAAAGAGGTTTATGCCGCCACACTTGCAAGGAGTAAAGTTTAGAATTTTAGTTTAGAATATTCAGAGGAGAATCATATGCTCATTTTTGAAAGAGATATCGCTGTTGATATGGGAACATCCTCCACTCTGCTTTTTGAGCAGGGTAAAGGAGTTGTCATCAGAGAGCCGACAGTCGTTGCTGTTGATAAATACACCGGCAAGATGCTCAAGGTCGGTCAGGACGCTCAGAAAATGCTTGGCCGCACCCCTGCCAATATCGTTGCGATCCATCCTGTAAATGCAGGCGTTATCTCCGACTACGAAATTGCCGCTCAGATGCTTCGGGATCTTGTGAGCAGAATCACTTCCTTCAGCCTTTTCAAGCCCCGCGTGCTCGCCTGTGTTCCCAGCAGCATTACCGGTGTTGAAGAGCGTGCAATGATCGACGCTGCCATTGAAGCCGGCGGCAGACGCGTTTACCTGCTTGAAACGGCTGTTGCAACCGCTTTAGGCGCCGGTATTGATATATCCAAGCCCGATGGTCATATGGTCATTGATATTGGCGGCGGCACTACCGAAATAGCAGTTATTTCCGCAGGCGGCGTTGTAGAATGTGAATCCATCAAGATTGCCGGCGCCAGTTTTGATGAGGCCATTGTTAAGTTTATCCGACGCAAGCACAATCTTCTTATTGGTCTTAACACCGCCGAGGAAATTAAACGCAGCATCGGCGGAGTTATTCAGCGTCCTGAGGGCGGTGTGGAAGAAGTCAAGGGCAGAGATCTGGCACGATGCATGCCCAAGACTGTAAGCATTAGCTCAAATGAGCTTATTGAGGCCTTTGTTGAGCCTATGAATGCCATCCTTGAGGCAATTCACACTGTTCTTGAAAGAACTCCTCCTCAGCTGGTAGGTGATCTGGACAAGAACGGAATTATCATGTCCGGCGGCGGAAGCTTGATTTATGGCATTGACCGTCTTATTGAGCGAAGCACCGGAATACGCACTGTGGTTGTTGATGATGCCGTGTCATGTGCAGCTTATGGTGCAGGTAAAATGCTCAAGTACCTTGATGACATGCAGGACGGTATGATTAATTTCTACCGCAAGCGCCAGCTCAAGGGATAATTTTACATTTTAAAAGGAGGAGTAGGCCGTGAGTTTCTTGAAGATTTTTAATAAAAAGAAAATTCCCACCTGTTCTGCTGTTATTGTTGCCGCCGGCAGCTCGCAGCGTATGGGTACCGATAAGCTTATGGCGCCTCTTGGAGATATGCCTGTTCTTGCGGTAACTCTCACCGCTTTTCAAAAGTCTCCTCTTGTTGATGAAATTGTAGTGGTAACCAGATCCGAAAAGCTGACTGAAATAGCTGATCTCTGCAAAAAATTTGCTATTAAGAAAGCAGCCAAAGTAGTCGTAGGTGGAGCAACACGAGCAGAGTCCGCTCTGGCAGGTATTTGCGCCGTAAACAGCAACGCAAAACTTGTGGCTGTACATGATGGCGCAAGACCTTTTGTGTCTCAGGAGCTGATTGAAAGAACTGTATATGCGGCAGACGTTTATAAAGCAGCGGCTCCCGGTATCAGATCGGTTGACACGCTTAAGGCCGTTGATAACGCCGGATTTATTTGCGGTACTGTGGACAGGGAAAGCATAATCCGCATCCAGACGCCTCAGATATTCCACACAGATCTTATTAAAGGCGCCTTAACCAAGGCTGTTGCAGATAATCTGCCCATCACCGATGATTGTTCCGCTATTGAGATGATGGGTGTAAAATGCTTTGTTGTTGATGGTGATGAATGCAACATCAAGCTGACAAGTCCCGCTGATATGGCATTTGCCGCTGCCATCCTTGAAGAAAGAGGGGATGACTGATGCGAATTGGACACGGATACGATGTGCACCGCTTCGCGGAAAACCGCAGGCTCATACTTGGCGGTGTTGAAATACCTTATGACAAGGGACTTCTCGGTCATTCGGATGCGGATGTTCTCGCGCACGCATTGATGGACGCGATGCTTGGCGCGGCCGGGATGCCTGATATCGGCAGACTTTTTCCGGATAATGATGAGAGCTTTCTCGGAGCCAACAGCATTAGGCTCCTTGAAAATGTTACGATCAGGCTGGCTGAAGCCGGATATCGGCTGATCAATGCAGACTGTACCGTTATTGCACAGCGCCCCAAGCTTGCACCTTTTATCCCGGAAATGGAAGGCATATTGGCTGAAGCCTGCGGAGTCGAAGCCAACTGTATAAATGTTAAGGCGACCACAGAAGAAGGCCTTGGCTTTACCGGTGAGGGACTTGGGATAGCTGCCCACGCGGTTGTTCTCTTAGAGAAAACATAATAACCGTTTTTTCGCTTCTGCATATGATGTAATGTATCTGTGCACAAGCTGGTTTGAGCCCTGCCGGCATTGATGACGGCAGGGCTCAGCTTTTTGCCCGGATAAGACTTTTCTCACCGCTGAGCGGTAGAATGGGGCTGAAAGAATGCAATATCTGTTTATGTGCCGCTCATTGACCAGTGCTCAAAAAGCAGCTTTTATTCTGAACAGAACCGGAATTACAGCATCGGTGGTCAAAGCACCGCAGCGGCTATCCGCCGGAGGCTGTGGTTATGCAGTCTCGGTATACAGAAGAGCCGAAGAGTCGGCAGCTCTGCTAAGAAACAGCAACCTGCTGAAAGGAAAGATATATTTTCGAGACGAGCGCGGAGAGTATTCGGAGGTAAGTCTATGATTTATCTCGATAGTGCTGCCACAAGTTTTATTAAACCCGTCTGTGTACAACAGGCGGTACTTAAAGCCATGCAAAGCATGGCAAGCCCGGGCAGAGGCGCATATACTCAGGCAATGACCGCTGCGGAAACAATATATAACTGCCGCACCGCGGTTACAGAGCTGTTTCATTCAGACGATCCGGAAAACATCGTGTTCACATCAAACGCAAGCCATAGTCTAAACATTGCGATTAATTCACTTGTGAAAAGAGGAGACCGTGTCTTAATGTCCGGCTTTGAGCATAACTCGGTGTCAAGGCCCTTGCATGAAAGCGGTGCCCAGGTGGCAGTAACCGGAAGAAAACTATTTGACAAAGCTGAAATATTAAATGATTTTGCAGATAAATTAAGCAAGGCCGACATTGTTGTCTGCACACATGTTTCAAATGTATTTGGGTTTATTCTGCCAATATATGAAATAGCTGAATTATGCAAAGAAAAATCAGTACCACTGATTATAGATGCGTCGCAGTCTGCAGGTATGATTAACATAGACCAAAGCAGACTGAATGCGGCTTTTATTGCAGCCCCCGGACACAAAGGGCTCTTTGGCCCGCAGGGTACAGGGATATTGCTCTGCAACGCAGAAACAAAACCTCTCATTTATGGAGGGAGCGGATCAGACAGCTTCCTCCAGCGTATGCCGGATTATCTGCCTGACAGATTGGAAGCAGGAACACACAATGTACCCGGAATTGCCGGATTGCTGGCAGGTATCAATTATGTTTTTGAATGTGGAACAGAGAATATTCTTTCTCACGAAACCAGTATGCTCGATCTAATGATCAGCAAGCTGCGTGATTCATCCTATGAATTGTTTCACGGAAAGGATCAAACCGGCGTTTTATCACTGAGAAACAAAAAAATTGATTGCGAACAGATCGCATCGATTCTGGCAGACAATGGGGTTTGTGTGCGCGCCGGGATGCACTGCGCTCCTACTGCTCATGAAAGTGCAGGAACGCAGGAAACCGGCACGGTAAGATTCAGTTTTTCACCTTTTGTAAGCTCATCCCAAATTCTGCTTGTTTGTGAGTTGTTAAACTCAATTGCCTCATAGATTTTTAATAAATTATAAGCCTTTAAGCTGTTGCCTTTTTCTGGTTAATGATTTATAATGTATGGATAAAGAATGGACTAAATTTACTCATTAACATCCTTAACAGAATGCCTTAACAGAATGGGGAAACAGCATGGAAGCTATCAGCAATGCGCTTGGACGCAGCATAAGCTACCTGACAACGATTGGTCTTGCGGATTTCATTGATATCCTGATCGTGGCGTACATCGTCTATAAATCAATCGAGTTTGTCAGAAAAACAAATGCATATAATCTTGCCAAGGGTCTGGTCGTTTTCATCCTTGCCCTTGGAATATCAGAGGTATTTTCCCTCAGCATGATCAATTTCCTTTTAAGGAATGCGCTTGAGCTTGGTCTAATTGCATTGCTGATTCTTTTCCAGCCTGAGATCCGCAGAATGCTGGAACGAATGGGAAGCAGCTTTCTCACCAGCAGGACAAGTTCGGATGCCAATGTTGACCCCGCTATCGCACAGGTTGTTTTGGCATGTAAGGATATGTCAGCCTCCAAAACCGGTGCCCTTATCATATTTGAGCGCAGTGTCAGCCTTACCTCCGTCATGAGCACCGGCACCGTGATTAACGCAGAAATTACCGCCGAACTCATAAAAAATATATTCTTCAATAAAGCACCCCTTCATGATGGCGCGCTTGTCATCAGAGATTCCAGGCTGGCTGCCGCGGGATGCACTCTGCCCCTGACCGAAAGCATAAACCTCAGCAAAGAACTGGGTATGCGTCACAAGGCCGGCATCGGAATCAGCGAGCACTCTGACGCCGTTGTTATCATCGTCTCAGAGGAGACCGGCTCAATATCCGTGGCAATGGACGGTATGCTCAAGCGCCACCTCACCACCGCCATGCTGGACAAGCTTCTGCACAATGAGCTTGTTGTTGAAGAAGAAAAGCCCACTGTTCATAATACAATTTTCAACTACCTGAAGAATATTTTCAAGGTGAAAAACAATGAAGAAGACAAATCCAATGAAAAAGATATACGATAGCAAAGCATTTTGGATAATTGTGTCCCTGCTGGCATCCCTTTCCATTTGGGTTTATGTTACCGGCGTGGATTCAGAGGAATTCAAACAGACTTTTCGTGGTGTACGCGTTGAGCTTATTGGCACTGAAAACCTTCGCGAAAACAAAAACCTTGTTATCACTGATCTTGACACCAACACTGTTACTGTCGAGCTTGTAGGCCCGAGAAGAATTGTCGGAGCTCTTGACTCAAGTGACATTGTTGCACAGATCGATGTTAGCAAGCTGACCCAGTCAGCATACACATCCCAGCAGTACTATCTGTCTTTTCCTGACGGTATTGATACTTCTCGTCTGGAAGTAAGAAATAAAATCCCTGCAACCGTAAACTTTATGGTATCCAGCCAAACAAAAAAGACAATTCCTGTCCGAGGTGGGTTTGAAGGCACTCTGGCAGAGGGCTATACCGCCGAGATGCCTGTGTTCGAACCATCTACCATTACCATTTCCGGCGCTGAATCTTACCTCAAAAATATTGACCATGCATGGGTCAGCTTTGGCAAGGATCTTGAGATCGAAAGCACATATTCCGTTGATGTTGGTTTTACACTTATTGACACTGAAGGAAATGCCAGTTCTGTCACCGGCATCAGTTTTTCAAACGACACTGTAAAGGCCACGCTCCCCATTCTGGAAGTTAAGGAAGTTATGCTTGCCGTCGATCTTGTTGAAGGCTCCGGTGCAAACTCCACCAATACCAAGGTCACCATTGAACCTAAATCCGTAACTTTGGCCGGCGATTCAGCCATACTCAAGGGCATCAACAAGATCGTCCTCGACACTATTGATCTGACCGATTTCACTTCTACCTACACAGAAACCTATACAATAGCCCTTGACAACGATGTCAGAAATATTACCGGTGTTTCAGAAGCCAAGGTCACGGTTGAAATCATCGGACTTGAAACCAGAACGCTGAGCGTTAAGAACATTGCGCTTGTGAACGCGGAGGGTCTGACCGCTGAACTATTGTCCGAATCTGTGGATGTCCACTTACGCGGAGCAGCATCTCAGCTTGAAAACATCAAGGCTGAAAACTTGCGCGCTGTTGCCGACCTTGCAGATTTCAAGGAAGCATCCGGTACTTACCTGGTACCTGTCAAGATCTATGTTGATGGCTTTACCGATGTGGGTGCAGTTGGCGATTACACGATTTCTGTGGATATCAGAAAGGATTAGGATGACTCAGGAAGCGATTATCACTAAACTGCTGCCCGATAACATGGCAGAGGTTGCAGTTGTCAGGACCAGTGCCTGCGGTAAAAACTGTTCAAGCTGTGAAAGCTGTATTTTCCAGAATGAGCTGAAAGTTGCTGCAAAAAACGACATCTTGTCAAAGCCTGGGCACAGGGTTCTCATCAAGACAGAAAGTTCAAAAATCTTCGGTGCAGCCATGCTTGTATATCTTTTACCAATGTTCTCTTTGCTTATGGGATATATTTTGGCTGCATCCGCCGGGTATTCTGAAGCACTGTGCGTATGTACCGGTTTTGCAGGGTTTGCTGCCGGACTTGCTGTGATTATTTTGGTGCACAAAAGAATAAAAAATAAAACCCCTATCAGTTATACCATTGTTAAGGAGCTGACTTAATTTGATAAAGAGCATGACAGGATATGGCAGCGCCAAAGGCTCTGTGGAAGGTCTTGAAATCAATATCGAGCTGAAAAGTGTCAACAACAAATTTCTCGACACTTCTGTTAAGCTCCCCAGAGGTTTTCTCTTTGCAGAAGAGGCCATAAAATCTGCGGTACAGTCTCACATCAGCCGCGGCAAGCTTGATGTCTATGTAAATGTTGAAAGCTCCGAAGCCGGCGATTTGTGTGTTAAAGTCAACGATGGGCTTGTGCAGGGATATATCGACGCCTTGGCCCATATTTCCGAAAAGTTCGGACTTCCAAATGATATCACCGCCTTGAGTATCAGCAGATTCCCTGATGTCTTATCTGTTGAAAAAAAAGAGCTGGACTCTGCTGCACTGGCTTCCGGAATATCTAAAATTGCAGAACAGGCACTTGATGATTTTGATAGAATGCGTATCAGAGAAGGCGAAAAATTGAGGGAAGATGTGTTGAACCGTCTGGCAAGCATAGAGTCTCTTGTAAGCATTGTTGAGTGGGAAACTCCAAATACTGTCGCAGAATATCGTAAACGGCTTGAGCTTAAGATGGCCGAGGTACTCGGCAGCACAATGATCGATGAAAGCAGAATTCTTACAGAAGCAGCTATTTTCGCCGATCATATTGCGGTTGATGAAGAAACCGTTCGGCTGCGCAGTCATATGTCCCAGTTAAGAGCCATGATGGATGGAGATTCTCCTATCGGTCGTAAGACAGACTTCCTGATCCAGGAGTTTAACAGAGAGGCAAACACCATTGGTTCAAAGTGTCAGAATTCAGATATTGCTCACATTGTAGTTGATCTGAAGTCAGAAATAGAAAAGATTCGCGAGCAGATCCAGAACATTGAATAGGTGAGAGCATGAAACTTATCAGTATAGGCTTCGGAAACATGGTCTCAGCGCAGAGGATTATTTCCATTGTCAGTCCCGAGTCTGCGCCAATAAAGCGTATGGTTCAGGATGTAAGAGAAAGAGGCCTCTTGATCGACGCTTCTTTCGGCCGCAGCACGAAATCCGTTATAATCATGGACAGCGGCAATGTTGTTCTCTCCGCCCTGACTCCGGAAGCTCTCGCTTCCCGTTTTGAAGAATAATTGACAGGGAGAAAAATGATGAGCGATAAAGGTAAGCTGATTGTTATTTCCGGTCCCTCCGGCGCCGGCAAAAGCACCGTCTTATTTAAGGCTATTGAGGGAAGAAAAGATATTTGCTTCTCAACTTCAGTAACTACCAGAAAACCAAGACCCGGTGAACTTGATGGCCGCGAGTATTTTTTCATAAATCATGCCAGTTTTGAGGAAATGATTGAGAAGGACCGGCTCCTTGAGTATGCCGTGTATGTTGATAATTACTACGGTACCCCCAGAGAATATGTTGAGAATAAAATGGAAGCCGGCTTTAATGTTGTGCTTGATATCGAGGTACAGGGCGCAAGACAGGTCAATGAAAAAATGCCTGAGGCAGTTAAGATTTTTATAATCCCTCCCTCTATGGAGGAGCTGGCGCAAAGGCTCCGTGGCCGCGGTACTGATACCGAGGAAGCAATTCAGGGCAGGCTCAACCGAGCTCGTCAGGAGTATGCGGAAGCTGACTTCTACGACTATATAATTATAAACGACGATGTGGAGCGGGCTGCACTGGAACTGTCTTCAATTATTATAGCTGAACAGTGCAGATCTGATGGCCGCATCGATTACTTAAAGAAAATATAATTTTAAAGCCGCAAAAGCGGCAGAATGGAGAATAATTATGATGCTTTATCCCCCCGTAGCCGAGCTTGTTGACAAGGTCGGCAGCCGTTACCAGCTGGTAAATCTTGTTGCCAGAAGAGCACGCAGCATTTCTGCTGATGCTGAAGAAAAGCAGATTCCTCTGGAAAAAAAGCCTGTTTCTTCCGCAATTGATGAGGTTTATACCGGGAAGCTCAGCATTAAGTAATTTACAGCGGGATATAGACGGAGAGTGTTCCTCTGTATCCCGCTGATTTGAGTTAAAAGGCGGTGAGCAGATGCCAAGAAAATATGCACGGATCGCGGTATCTGCCGCAAAATATTGGATCGACAAGCCCTATGACTATATCATACCTGAGGAAATGTACGAAAAAGCTCTGCCGGGCGTAAGGGTTTATGTTCCCTTCGGTAAAGGTAATCGCCGCAGCGAGGGTATAATATTATCGGTTGTTGATGAAATAGATTTTGATATGCCGAAAAGCATACTGGCTGTTCTGGATGATCAACCGATACTATCCCAGGATCAGATCCAACTGGCTTTCTTTATGCGTGAGCGTTTTTTCTGCACAGTGTATGATGCTGCAAGAGTAATTCTTCCCGCCGGATTTTGGTTTGATGACGAGGGCAAAACCAAAGCAAAAGACAAAACCATGGAAATGGTTCGTCTGGCTGTAGCTGCGGAAGATGCTCTGGCAATTGCAGACAACAAACGCAGGCGCTCTCCGCAGCAAGCAAATATCCTGGAACTTTTGTGCAGCTTCGGAAGCCTTCCGAGCAGAGAAGTACTAAGTTTTACCGGCGCAGGCAGGCAATCCTTGAAAGCCTTGTGCAGCGCTGAGCTTGTTGAGCTCTATTCACGCGAGGTATACCGCCGCCCGGAGAAATACTGCGGCGATCTTTTGCCGCTGCCTGTACTAAATGACGATCAGCAGAAGGCTTTTGAGGGGATTTCCAGTCTTGCTTCCAACGGTCAAAGCGGCGCGGCTTTGCTTTTTGGTGTCACCGGAAGCGGAAAAACCAGTGTATATATCCACCTTATCCGCCAGCAGTTGGAGCGCGGGAAATCATCAATTCTTCTTGTGCCTGAAATCGCGCTCACCCCTCAGATGCTCCACAGTTTTTCGTCTCATTTCGGTGATGAAATCGCTGTACTGCACAGCAGTCTCTCTGTGGGAGAGCGCTATGATGAGTGGAAACGGGTTAAAGCCGGGAAAGCACATGTTGTCATCGGAACAAGAAGCGCGGTTTTTGCTCCGGTAGACAACCTTGGAATAATAATAATTGATGAAGAGCAGGAAGACACCTATCGCTCCGAAAGCTCACCCAGATATAACGCAAAGGATATTGCCAAATACCGCTGCGTAAAGAGTGGCTGCTTGCTGCTCCTGGGTTCTGCCACGCCGGATATAGTCAGCAGATATAATGCTGAAGTTGGTAAATACGCTTATTTTTCAATGGATAAGCGCTACAATCAGATGCATTTGCCGGAAGTAAGCATTGTTGATATGAAACGAGAGCTTCGGCACGGCAATGGCGGAAACATTAGTTCATTTCTCAGAAATGAAATCCAGCAAAACCTCGACCGTGGTGAACAGAGCATATTGTTTATCAATCGGCGGGGTACAAATAAGCTTATCAGCTGCGGTGACTGCGGATACACCTATAAATGTCCAAACTGCAGCGTATCTATGACCTATCACAGTGTTAACAGCAGGCTTATCTGCCATTATTGCGGAAGCTCCAGATGGCTTGATAAATCCTGTCCCGATTGCGGTGGTGTATTAAAGCACATTGGCGCCGGCACACAGCTTGTTGTTGAAGAGTTGGGCGAGCTCTTTCCCGGTGTTGAAGTAATGAGGATGGATGCCGATTCAGTTGCACCGGTCGGTTCTCACGAAAAGCTCTTTGAGCGCTTCAGAGTGGAAAATATCCCTATTATGGTTGGTACTCAGATGGTCACAAAGGGCCTTAATTTTGAAAATGTTACCCTTGTCGGTGTGATTTCTGCCGACCAAAGCCTGTATGCAGGAAACTACAAAGCAGGGGAGCGCAGTTTTTCACTTATTACCCAGGTCATTGGCAGAAGCGGAAGAGGAGAAAAACCCGGCCGTGCCGTTATCCAGACTTTTACGCCTGAGAATGAGACCATTCAGCAGGCCGCAAGACAGG
>CAZYTE010000016.1:0-17959 GCA_964649425.1 uncultured Oscillospiraceae bacterium | reverse complement strand
GGAGTTTGAGGGCAAAGGCTACGGTGTATTCACGCCTGCCGTGGGCGATGCCGTTATTGAGACTCTCCGCCCCATCCGCGAGGAGAGCGAACGGCTCCTTGCAGACAAGGCATATCTGCAGAAGATCTACACCGAGGGCGCACAGAAGGCAAGCTACCTTGCCCGCAAGACCCTGCGCAAGGTCTATAAGCGCGTCGGCTTCGTGGAAAAGCCTTTCTAAGCTCCATCGCCAAGGCGATAAAGCTTAGAAAGCCGCCGAGCATTTTGTCTTAACAAAATGCTGCTTCGCCCGAAAGCAAGCTTTCTGCGGCGGTTTATTGTATCACGAGGCTGGCCTTGCCCCCTCGCGCACCCCCGCTGCGCCAATATCGAAAGCTGTTTGTTCTATTCTTCGTCTTTCGATAAAGATTATAAGAAATTGGAGTAAATGCCAATGTTTCCGGACATGGACCTATGGCTGAAGCTGCTGCTGGCAGCCGCCGTTTCCTTTATAATTTCATTTCTGATGACCCCTCCGGTAAAGCGTTTTGCCGAAAAGGTGGGCGCCATCGATGTGCCTAAGGATGACAGGCGCATACATACCCACCCCATCCCCCGCATGGGCGGTCTGGCCATATTTATAGGCTTTATCGCAGCGGTGCTGATTTTCGCAGAGCCCTCAACAGAGCTGATGGGCATTCTGGTGGGCGCAGTGATCATCGCAGTTATGGGCGCGGTGGACGATATTGTGGCCCTCAACGCATGGGTAAAGCTGGGCGCGCAGATCGTTGCCGCTGTTGTGGCCATCCGCTGCGGAGTGGTGTTTGAGGCCATTTCAAACCCCAACCTTCTCTCCAATGACACCACTATTTATATCGGCAGACACCTGTCTGTTTTTCTGACAATTATCTGGATCGTGGGCTGCACCAACGCAGTCAACCTTATCGATGGTCTGGATGGCCTGGCAGTTGGTGTTTCCGCAATCAGCTCACTGACCATGCTGATAGTCGCACTGTTCGTCGCGGAGCCTGTTGTTTCAGTGATCCTGGCATGTCTGGTTGGTGCCTGTGTTGGCTTTATGCCCTACAACATGAACCCCGCCAAAATCTTCATGGGCGATGTCGGTTCTCAGCTTCTGGGCTATGTGCTGGCAACAGTCTCCATTTTGGGTATGTTCAAGTTCCACACCATCATCACTTTCCTTGTGCCTGTCATGGCTATGGCAGTTCCTCTGGCAGACACCGTGTTTGCTTTCGCCCGCAGAATTCTCCGTGGCCAGAGTCCTTTCCACGCTGACAAGGGCCACTTCCACCACAGGCTGCTGGCCATGGGTCTGAGCCAGAAGCAGGTTGCGGCTGTGCTCTATGCGGTTTCCGCATTTATGGGCATCTTCGCAGTGCTGTTGGCAGGAGAGGGCCGTCTGGTCCGCACCATATGCCTTGTGCTGATGTTCCTTATCTCCCTTGCCGTCTGGATGTTCATATTCAGAAAGGCACCTAAAAAATAACAATCAGGAGCAATGTTTTTGCCTAAAGCAAAAACATTGCTCCCATCATTATAAGCAGATCGCTGTCACCGCTTTCGCGGTACATCAGATAGAGGATCAGCAGCAGTATCAGGTCTTCCGTCTCAAGTTCAGGTATTCCTTTAGGCAGCAGCGCCCCCAATGGGTTTGCCGCCTTGCCCAGACTTTTCAGGGGCGGCGGATTCGCTTTCGGTTTTTGAGCTATGGAAGACTCCGGCATGGGCTTTGACGGCTTTGTTTTTGACGGCTCGCTCAAGCGCTGCACCCTGCCGCTGTTGCCCTGATAGCGGTTATACATCCTTATCCCCCATTTCGCCCATGGCAAGCCTTGCTATTCGGGCAAGGCCCGCTATTTTGATGGCTTTATCCATTTTTGCCCGGCGTTTTTCCGATAAGTAGGGCTTCATGGCGTTGAAAAGCGCTTGCCTTTCGTTATTCTGGGCAGACGCAGAGTTCATAAGCCTGCTGAGCCTGCCGATGGCGGCGGCATCAATGCCCCCATCCGTTCCCATGAAGGAGCCCAGCATAGAGCTCAAGCCATCCGGCCCGCTGTTTTGGGAGGGAGCCGGGCCCTCCTCCCCGCCCATGAGCGACTTTGCAAGATTTGCGATTTTGTCCATCTGCTCCGGATCACCCAGTATGCTGTTCAGCCTGTCTTCAAACTCGCCCACGGCTGCACCCCCTAGTTCTCCATGATTCTTTTTACATTTTCCGCAAGCCGGCGTCCCTCTTCTGTGCTGAGTATCTGCCCCAGCAAACTGCGAAGAGCCTGATTGTCTCCGCTTTTGGCGGCAGCCTCAATGGCCTTTGCATCCACCATTTGGCTTAGCCTCTGCCCCTCATCGGACTGGGCGATCTGCTTTATTTTATCCGCCTTGCCGCTGCTCTGAAGCTGGCGTCCCAAGTTTTCAAGATTCAATAAAACCACACTCCTGCTCCAGTATATTCAAAAGCGGGAAAAATGTTTCATTTTTTGAGGTGAAGTATGAAAGCTGCCGTATTTTCCGACACACACCGCAACACCCGGCTCATGCTGGAGGCCATAGGCCGCTGCCGACCGGATATTGTCATCCATCTGGGTGACCATGACAGTGACACTGAGGATGTGCGCCGCGCCTATCCCCGGATCCCTCTTTTCAATGTATGCGGCAACTGTGACTTTGCCGCCACCGCGCCCGAGACTGATGTTGTCCCCCTGGGCCCGGTGAAGGCATTCATTACCCATGGCCATTTATACAATGTGAAATATATCGGCCCTGACCGTCTGGCCTATGCCGCCATGGAGCATGGCGCAAAAATCGCCATGTTCGGCCACACCCATGTACCCATGCAGAAGCAAGTCGGCGATGTGCTTATCATAAACCCCGGCACTGCCGGAAAGGGCAGGCCTTCCACATGGGCATTGGTGGAAGTCGGCGATGACGGGCAGATAAGCTGCAGCATAAAGGAATTATAGAAATTATCCCCGAAGCGAATGCTTCGGGGATAATTAGAGGCTGTCAAAAACCAGGGGATCCGTCTGCCGGAAAGGGCAGAGCGGGGGTGCGCGAGGGGGTTAAGACCCGCCTCGCGTTCCAACAAACTCCGGCAATAAGCCTGATATATATCAGGCGTTTGCCGAGCGAAGCGAGATTTTTCGCAATATCTCGCTTTTGCGAAAAATGTGGAGATTGAAGCGCTCAAAAAAGTCTGATAAGACTTTTTTGACAAGCTGAAATTATCCCCGAAGCAAATGCTTCGGGGATAATTCTATTACTGCTGTTTGTTTTCTCCGCCGTTTGACTTGGGGCGGGGTTTGTTGTAGCGGCGGCGATTATTCCTGTGGGTATTGCCCTCTCCGGCAGGCTTTCCCGCCTGCTTCTCTCCGCCTTTGTTTTCAGTCTGCGGCTTTGCCTCCACCTTTACCGGCTTTACAGTGGCCTTGCTATTTTTGTTGCCGCTGCGGTTTTGGGGTCTGTTATCATTCTTTTTGCCGTTTTCGGGTTTCTTAACGCCTTCTGCCTTTTTCTCGTTCTCGACCTTGCGCTGAGGATTGCTCTGGCGCTCGGGCTTTTCAGTCTTTTCAGGCCCCTTTGCCTTTTCCTGCCGGGCAGGCTTTTCATTGCCGCCTCTGCCGCGGCGATTGTCCCTTCTGCGGCGGTTATTCCTCTTTTTGCCCTGTTCCCCGGATTTGCCATTCTCTTCGGAGACATTCTCCTCATATACAGTGTCCTCAGCAAGCATGGGGATAAGCCAGGGATTTTCAGGCTCTTCCTCTTCTTCCTCCACCTCAGGCACATATGTGAACACATCAGGCAGCGCCTCGCCGTCCTTGGGTCTGCCGCCGGGTACTGCTGCCAGCTCATTGGCCTTGTACAGGCGCAGAGTGTCATCAGTATCCTCATCCAGCTTCACCTTGACTGTCTGGCGCAGCAGATTTACCTGAACCGCGGTACCGTAGCCATCCTTGGTCTGGACAAATGCCCCCTGCTTGGGCACTTTTTTCAGCAGCTCCTCATAAGCCTCCTGCTCATAGCGCAGGCAGCACATCAGTCTGCCGCAGCTGCCGGATATCTTGGTGGGGTTGAGGGAGAGGGACTGAACCTTTGCCATCTTGGTGGAAACCGGCTGGAACTCCTCCAAAAACTGGTGGCAGCAGTAGGGGCGGCCGCAGATGCCAAGGCCGCCGATCATCTTGGCCTCATCTCTTACACCGATCTGGCGCAGCTCTATGCGGTTGCGGAAGATGCCAGCCAGATCCTTGACCAGCTCTCTAAAGTCAACTCTGCCGTCAGAGGTGAAGAAGAAGGTTATCTTATTGCCCTCAAAATTGCACTCCACATCCACCAGCTTCATATCCAGCTCATGCTGGGCGATCTTTTCCTGACAGATCTCAAATGCTTCCTTTTCGCGCTTTTTGTTGATCTCCTCAATGCGAAGATCGTCTTCGGTAGCCACTCTCACCACAGGGCGCAGGGGCTGCACCACGGAAGTGTCCATGACAGCATGGTTGCCGTAGACACAGTCCGCAATATCAAGGCCCTTGGCAGTTTCCACAATAACCTTCTGACCGGTCTTGACTGCAAGGCCGTTGGGGTCAAAGAAATATGCCTTGCCCCTGTTTTTAAACTTTATGCTTATTACTTCGATCAATTACTTATCCTCTGTTTCTGTCCCCGGGATGCTCTGCACCGCCAGAAGACCAAATATATGTTTAACGCCAACATTGACTTTGGTATAGCCCAGGCAACGGGACAACAGCCCGTCCAGCCGCAGAAGCTCCGCGTTGCTCAGGCCCCGGATATCTGCGCGCCTGCACAGCACATCAGCCACAAGACTCTTGCAGCAATTCAAAAACTCCACAATTTTGCGGTTATCCATACCCTCATTCTTACCGCACCAGCGCAGAAGCTCATGAGGTTTTCCGGATGCCACCTGCTGGAGATATTCTCCTGCAAGCTTCATCATCTGCTCGTCCTTTTCTTCCGCTCCGCCGCAGTTTATCTCTACGCAGCGGGAGCGCACGGTGGGCAGCAGAAGCCTTGTGTTCGCAGCGCAGAGAATGAACACCACGCCTTTTGGCGGCTCTTCCAGGAGCTTCAGCGCCGCATTCTGGGCTGACGGATTCATAAGCTCTGCCTCGCAGATGATGTATGCCTTACCCTCTGCCTCATTGGGCAGCACGCAGGCGTCCACCGACAGCTCGCGGATCTGGTCCACCACTATGTCCTTTTTCTGCCTGCCCTTATCGTCCACAAGGCGCTCGATCAGCCTGATGTCGGGGTGGATACCCTGATCTGCCTTGCGGCAGTTCCTGCACAGGCCGCAGGGTCTGTTGTCGCGGTCAGAGCAGACCGCAGCCGCGGCTATGCGGCGGGCCGTGTTCATCCTGTCTTCCCCGGACTCTGCCGACACTATATACGCATGTGACAGCTTTTCAAATCCGGCAGACACAGCAATACTCCTCACTAAAAGTCAACTAATCAATATATTTTACATATTAAATCACACTTAGTCAACCTAAATTCAAAGTTTTGTGTGCCTATCTGTTGCGATTTTCTCCAAGGCCTGTTAAAATGAGGCAGTATTATTCTCAGGGAGAAAATCAAAATGGCACGCATTAAAGATATGACCTGCGGAAAACCCGCCCCGCTGCTGATCGGCTTTGCCCTTCCGCTGATGCTGGGCAATGTTTTCCAGCAGCTGTATACAGTTGTGGATACGGCCATTGTGGGCAAGGCTCTTGGCGTTGGCGCCCTGGCTGCGCTGGGCGCTACCGACTGGCTCACTTGGATGATAATCGGCATGGTTCAGGGCCTGACCCAGGGCTTTTCCATCCGTATGGCCAAGGAGTTCGGCGCGAAGGATTATGATGCCCTGCGCCGCACCGTGGCAATCTCCAGCGTCCTCTCAGCGGCAAGCGCGGTCTTCCTGCTGATTCTTGCTCAAATTCTGGCAAAGCCCCTGCTTCTGCTTCTGAAAACTCCGTCGGAGGTCATCTCCGGCTCACTTTTATACATCCGCTATATTTTCGCAGGCATTCCCATCATCACCTGCTTCAATCTGTTTGCTTCAATTCTCAGAGCCCTGGGTGACGGTAAGACCCCGCTCTATGCCATGATCGTGGCCGCTCTTGGCAACATCGCCCTTGACCTGCTGTTTGTACTGGTATTCCACTGGGGCATTGCGGGTGCCGCCATTGCCACCCTCATCGCTCAGCTTGCCTCCTGCGTTTTCTGCTACATGAACCTGAGGAAAATCGATATACTCAGGCTGAGCGAGAATGTTTTTCGCATTTCCGCCGGTATTATCGGGCATCTTCTGGGTCTGGGCACACCCATGTGCCTGCAGAACGGCATTATTGCCATTGGCGGCATGATAATTCAGATGGAGGTCAACCGCTTTGGCCTCATCTTCCTTGCCGGCTTCACGGCCTCCAACAAGCTCTTCGGCATACTGGAGATCGCCGGCAGCTCCTTCGGCTTCGCTCTGGTCAGCTATGTGGGCCAGAATCTTGGCGCAAGGAATATCCCCCGCATACGCAAAGGTGTTTTTCAGGGCGCTCTGCTGGCAGTTTCCACATCCATTGTCATCGGCGTGACCATGCTGATTTTCGGAGATGTATTTATTTCCTGCTTCATTTCAGGCACTCCCGAGCAGGTGGAGCAGGCGGGCATAATTGCCTACCGCTACCTTGCCACCATGAGTCTGGCCCTTCCCTTTCTGTACATTCTCCATGCATACCGCTCTTCCCTGCAGGGTCTGGGAGATACAATAATGCCCATGCTGTCGGGAATCCTTGAGCTTTTCCTGCGGGTCAGCCTTGTTTTTACCCTGCCCAAACTCATGGGCTCTGACGGTATATTTGTGGCGGAAGTGTCGGCATGGATGGGCGCCGCCCTAATGCTTACCATTGTCTACTATATCCGGCAGCATGCTCTTGCAAAGAAGTCCATTTATACTGTATAATTTCCAAAAAACTACAAGGAGGCGCTTATGGAACTTACATCCGCCGCCCTTTGGCTCAACAGCTTTTTCGCAGGCTATGACGGAGCCATTTTAAAACTTCTCCACGGTCTGGAGACCATCCTCGGCCCTGTGCTGACCCCTCTTATGAAGCTCATCACTCTGCTGGGCGAAAAGGGCCTTTTAATGTTCCTGCTGGCCTTTGTGCTCATGTGCTTTTCCAAGAGCCGCAAAACCGGTCTCTGCCTTTTCGGCGCTGTGTGCTGCGGCGCTCTTATAACCAATATAATACTGAAAGACAATATTGCCCGCCCCCGTCCCTTTGAGACCGTGGAGCTTTACAGACAGTGGTGGATGGCTGTGGGCTCTCCTGCGGAGGATGGCTTTTCCTTCCCCTCCGGCCACATGACCGCCTGCGCCGCCGGCATGACCGCCCTGACCCTTATGAAGGGCAAAAAGCTGCTGGTGCCCTCCATCGTCATCGTATTTCTCATGGGCGTATCCAGAAACTACCTGATGGCCCACTATCCCTCCGATGTGCTGGTGGCTGCCTTTGTGGGTCTTTTCTCCGGCTTCGCCGCATGGTTCATCGCAAATCTCATCTATCGCTTCCTTGAAGAGCATGACGATGTGCCCCTTTTCGCCTTTGTGCTGGACTTCGACCTGCCTCTGAGGCTGCCCCGCATGCCCGGTGCGTACAAGGGCAAGCACGAAAGGTAGGAAAAATGTTGAATAATCTCTTTTCCCGCTTTGACAACATAATCGTACTTGACACCGAGACCACCGGCCTCAGCTGTAAAAACGATGAAATAATCGAGCTTGCCATGCTGCACATTTCCCCGCAGGGCGTTGAAGAGCAGTATGATGAATTTATAAAGCTCAGCCCCGGCAGAAGGCTTCTGCCGGAGATCACAAATCTCACCGGCATCACTGATGAAATGCTCGTAACCCAGGGTGTTTCAAAGGATTCCGCGTCAGAGTCTCTGGCTCGGATGATGAGCCTTTCCAAGCCACTGGTGGTGGCCTACAACGCCCAGTTTGACATTGGTTTTCTTTACTACCTGCTGCTGAGCCACGGCAGGGCAGAGGTGCTGAAGAACATCCGTCTGCTGGATGCCATGACAGTTTACAAGGACCGCCGTCCCTTCCCCCACAAGCTCTGCAACGCCATTGAGGCCTACGGTCTCAGCGGTCAGAACACCCACAGAGCCATTGACGATACTCTGGCCACCTATGAGCTCCTGTGCGCCATGGACTCGGAGTGCAGTGACCTTGACCGCTACATAAACCTTTTTGGTTATAACCCCAAATACGGTGTGTCCGGCCAGAGAGTCAGCTCCGTGACCTATCTGCCCCAGGGCTATCACAATGCCGAAAAACTCTATACAAAATTATAAAAAAATGCTTCTCCATGGGAGAAGCATTTTTCTTTTAAAGGAAGGGCCGCATATCCACAGCCAGTTTTTCCTCCACGGAAATGAGCCGCTGGGCTATACCCTTGGCCTCACCGTCGGCGGCCTTGTACTGGTTCAGGTAACGGCTGAGAGACTTGACGCCCATGTTGCAGCCGTCAGTCATCAGGTCTGCAATGGTGGCATCGGAATCGTCCAGCGCCAGCTTCACATTGGTCTTCATCCAGCTCATGCCCTTTGCCACAGGATTGGGTGTCTTGCCCTCGTCCTGATAAGTTCCCAGCACGGTCTGGATATCGGTTTTGAGCTTTTCATGCTCGCTCTTGCAGTCATTGAGAATCTGGCGCAGATTCTGGCTGCAAACGTTGTCTTTCACATCCTCGATAGAGCTGAGGCCCATCCTGATGCCCGCATCGCACTCGCGCAGCAGCTTGATTGTATCTTTTTCCGGAATGATGATCATCTCCTTTCATGCTCAGTATTCCCTTATATAAGCCGATTATGAAAGGCACAGGTATATATAATACAAAATGCCGTAAACCGTCCCTGCGGATATGCCATAAACTATGACAGGGCCTGAGATTATGAACATCTTGGCGGCGGTGCCGGTGATGAAGCCCTCGGTTTTAAATTCCAGTGCCGGTGCAACCACCGAATTTGCAAAGCCGGTTATAGGCACCAGCGTTCCGGCGCCGGCAAATTTCGCAATGTTGTCATAGAGCCCAAGGCCCGTCAGCAATGCCCCCAGAAACACAAGACTTATGGACACATAGGCAGAGGCCGCCTTTTCTTCAGCCCCAAAACCGATATAAATGTTCATAAGCAGCTGGCCCAGACAGCAGATGGTACCGCCCACCCAGAAGGCTCTGAGCATATTTCTAGACGCGTTTGAGCGGGGCATATGCCTTTCTGCATATGCCTTGTACTCCTCGTTTGACATTTTCATAGGCGCACTCCTCTCTTTTTTGTGATTATCTGTTGTTTTCAAGCAAATATGCAGTATTTTTTTGAAATTAGGCCTTGACTTTGCCGTATATGTGAATTATAATATGCAGGCTGACAAGTTAATATTTTATTTACTTGAACACACGGAGATGTCGCGTAGTTGGTCGAGCGCGCACGATTGGAAATCGTGTAAGGGTCAAAAGCTCTTCGAGAGTTCGAATCTCTCCATCTCCGCCAAATAAAAAGGACACGCAGAAGCGTGTCCTTTTTGTTTGGCGGAGAAGTATGATCCGCTTCGCTCAATTATGTTGAGAGGGAATACCCAATCCCCTCTCAAGCTCACCCCAAATAAGCTTCCGCCTAAACTATCGTTTCAAGTCACTTTCCTGACTGAAAAATCGGCTGTGATAGATTAGAGAAATCCATTTCCAAGGAGTATGAATATGAGCAAAAGAATGCAGGGTAATATAATGCTGCTGATCACCGCCATGATCTGGGGCAGCGCCTTTGTGGCCCAGAGCAAGGGCATGGAATACATCGGCCCATTTACTTTCAATGTAATGAGAAATTTCATCGGCGGCATCGTTCTGCTGCCGGTCATCGCTTTGTTCAGCAGGGGCAAAAAGTACGAGCCTGAGGAAAAAAAGCAGCTCAACAAAAACACCCTCATCGGCGGCGTCTGCTGCGGTCTGGTGCTGTTTCTGGCAAGCTCCTTTCAGCAGTACGGTCTGGTGCACACCACCGCCGGCAAGGCAGGCTTCATTACCGCTTTGTACATAGTCATCGTCCCCCTGCTTGGTGTCTTCATGGGAAAAAGGGTCCCCAAAATCATCTGGGGCTGCGTTGCCCTTGCCATTGCGGGCTTCTGGCTGCTGTGCATCAAGGAAGGCTTCACCGTGGGTCTTGGCGACCTGATGGTTCTTATCTGCGCCCTGTTTTACTCTGTGCACATCGTCACCATCGACCATTTCAGTCCCAAGGTGGACGGCGTCAAAATGTCCTGCATCCAGTTTTTCACTGCAGGGGTTGTAAGCATCATCCCCATGCTGCTGTGGGAGGTGCCTCAAGCTTCCGCAATTATGGATGCCATCTGGACCATCCTGTATGCGGGTGTCCTCTCCAGCGGCGTGGCCTATACCTTCCAGATCATTGCCCAGCGCCACACCGAGCCCACAGTGGCAACACTGCTGATGAGCCTTGAATCCGTCTTTGCCGCTCTCTCCGGCTGGCTCATCCTCAATGAGCGCCTGCTGCCCAGGGAGCTGCTGGGCTGTGTACTGGTGTTCATTGCTGTGATACTTGCCCAGATACCCCTGCCTGTTAAGGCGAAAAGATAAGGACAGAAAACCCTTGCCGCAAGGCAAGGGTTTTCTGTCCTTATCAGCTTGTCAAAAAAGTCTTATCAGACTTTTTTGACCGCCTCAATCTCCACATTTTTCGCAGACGGATCTCCTGGTTTTCTGTCCTTATCTTTTTTTGCCTCTTGCGATGAGTGCCGCTCCGAGAGCACCCGCAAAGCGGCCCATGGGGTCTGAGTAAACCTTCATCCCCAGTTTTTTTGACAGACGGCCCACCAGATAGTCGCACTCGCACAGACCTCCGGTAAGTATCACATCGCCTTTCATATTATGGCGTGAACAGAGGCCGGCAACCTTGTTCACCACCGAGTCCACAACTCCGGCGGCAATGTTCTCTCTGGGCTCCCCCTCGCCGATGTGACTGATGACCTCGCTTTCGGCAAAGACAGTGCACATGGAGCTTATAGCCAGAACTTCACCTTTTGCTGCCAGGTCAAACAGCTCCACCATATCCACGCCAAGACGGTTGGCCATGATCTCCAGAAACTTTCCGGTACCGGCAGAGCACTTGTCATTCATCAGAAAAGTGGTTGTCATTCCATTTTCAACAGTGATGACCTTGGTATCCTGACCTCCGATATCGATAATGGTGCAGTCCCTGCCCAGAATACTGGCGCCACCCTTACCATGACAGGTGATCTCGGTGACAATTTTTTCTGCATATTCCACAGAAAACCGCCCATAGCCGGTGGCAATGACCCTCATGTTTTCATCCACAGGAAAGCCCATGCTTTTAAGTCTTTCCGCCACATCTCTGGCTACTTCCTTACTGTTCCAGCCGGTGGGCAAAACGAAGTGGGCTGCCATCGCTTCCTTGTCCAGTACCACCACCTTGGTGGCGGTGGAGCCAATGTCAATTCCGGTGTAGTACATCACTTTTCAATGGTCTCAAGGAAAGCTGCCAGACGGGTATTTATCTGTCCCTTGTCAGAGAGAGAATAGTCAGTTTCAATGGCAAGATAGGGGATGCCCTTTTCCTCGGTGACGGTGCGCTTTATGAAATAGGACTCCACGTCATAGGTATGGCAGGACTGAAGAATGATCTCCAGAACGCCGTCCACATGATACTTGTCGATCATCCTGGCGATATTCTCTCTGCGGCTGTCATTGGGACTCATGACAGAGCAGTTGGTGTTCAGATACTTTCTTGCCAGAGCCTCGTAGACATCGGGGTTGCTCTCGTCAACCAGTTCAATCTTGTCTCTGTTGCCGTTGCAGGTATCAAATGCGACAACAGTGGCGCCCATCTCCTCAACAACGCGGATGATCTTTTCACGCACGCCGGTATTGGGACAGCCGGTAACCAAAAGGCGGGGCTTATCTCCGGGCTTCCCGTCATAGTTTTCCTTCCACTGAGCCAGAACTTCATTGGTTCTGTCCTCCACGATCTGGCATCTGCGGTCCAGATCAAAGGAGAAGCTGCCCGCATCTATACGGGTACCCATCTCATAGCCGCTCATAGGTGCCGGATCCAGTTTGCCCAGCTCAAGATAGCGGCGCATTACCTCCCGCTCGTGATTTTTCTTTTTGATAGCCTCGCGGATAGCGTCCTCGGTAATGGTCACACCGAAGAACTCCTCAAGCTTTTCCTTGAAAGCAATGATCTGATCTCTCCAGTACGCCAGGGCTTTTTCATCACGGCTGTGGGGCAGCTGCATCACATAGGTGGGCTTTCTTTCTCCCAGCAGTTCAAACATTTTCTTTTTACCATCACAGGTAGTCTCGCCTACCACCAGATCCGAGAAATACAGGTAGGGGCAGGTGTCTGTAAGTACAAATCCGTAGCTTGCCTTAATAAGGGGGCAGAGGTTCTTGGGCAGGTGTGACTCAGCCACAGGTATAGTCTCATCCGTAAAAGAACACAGACCCACCGGCAGCATCCCCGCTGCATAAACTATCTCTGCCGGAACAAAGGAGCAGAAAAAGCCCACAACCTTTTTGCCCTGTTCCTTCAGCTGCTTCATGTACAAAAATCCCTTTTTTCTCATTTCGGGATATGTTTCAAAATCTGCAGGCAGATTTAAAGATGCCATACTGTTCTTCCTTTCTATTTGATGATGCCTTCCTCATAGAGACCGCGGCAGAGCTTGCCCTTCTGTGCGCCTCTGCCGTATCTTCGGGCTGCGTAGATATATGCCTCCAGATTCTCTCTGGGCGTACCCAGCGGAACCGCGCAGCCAACGGCAAGAGAGAAGCCGCAGGGGCTGTCACTGCCCTTTACAAGGCACTGGATAACAGACTCAATAACATCATCGATGCTGCCCAGCAGTAAAACCTCTGCCGGAGGCACATTGCCGGAGATGCGCATACGGTCGCCGATGGCAGCTTTCAGTTCGGCCAGATCCTCGCAGTTGTCCACGCTAAAGTAAGGGAAACCCATGTCAGGCAGCTCATGCCAGAAATGCTTGGTCTTGCCGCAGATATGTATGCCGGGGATTGTGCCGGTCAGCTCCTTTATGCCGGAAAGCAGATCCATGAAGTGGGGCTTTGAAAACTCGTCAAATTGCTTTTTACTTATAAGATTTCCGGAGGTGGCAGGATCGGTCAAGGCAACAGGGATCTTGCCGAACACCTTGCAGTTATACTCCACCCACTTAAGAGAACACTGTACGCCGAAGTCCAGCAGCTTGTGGGCATTTGCCTTGTCTCTGCCCAGATCTCTCAGAAAATCCTCCGGTTTGCGAATGGAAATGGCGGTGGTCATTGGGCCTGCCACACCGGTCATTACCATGCAGCGGCCGCCCATGCGTTCTTTGATCTCATTGGCATTGGAGATCCTGGCCTGAAGGCTGGGATTGTTCTCAGGGTCAAACACCAGAGAATCCAGCATGCTGTAGTCCTTAAGTACATAGTCATCAATATAATCATAGCTGTTCTCCGGGTATACCACCTTGGAGCCCAAAGCCTCGCCCACTCCGCGCAGGGACAGATTGGTGCTTGCCATCATTCCCCCTCCGCAGAAATCCTGTCTGGCCTTCTCTGCCACATCAAACTGAACATCAAGAGATCTGCGGTATTCGCCAAGAGTATATCCGTAGAGGTTTACAAACGCATCACTGCCGGCAAGGCTGAAGGGGATGTGGTCTACCTCCTGACCCATGGCATAGGCCTTCATGCGTTCCATGTTGTTCATGGTATCCGGAAATTTGGCCGCTTCCTTCTTTAAAGTTTCGTAATCCATAGAGCGTTCCTCCTATTTCAGCTTTTTGAATATCGTGTTGCCGATAAACTGGATTATCTGAACCAGTACAACGAGAATGGCAACAGTGGAATACATGATTGCGTCATTAAAGTTGTTGTAGCCATATCTTATTGCCACATTGCCCAGACCGCCGGCACCTACCATGCCCGCCGTCGTAGAGGCATTCAACGCGGCAACAGCACTGAAGCAGATGACCTGAGATATGCCCGGTATCGCTTCAACAATAATCACATGCCATATGATCTGCAGATTGGAAGCGCCAAAAGACTTCGCCGCTTCTATGGTTTCTTTGCTGACCTGCTCCATGTGGCTCTGGATAAGTCTGCCCATGTAGGGGGACATGGTGATGCACAGGGGGAAGATGGCAGCCTTAACACCAATGGATGAGCCTGTGACAAATCTTGTAACAGGGATGAGAGACACCATCAGGATAACAAAAGGGAAAGAACGGATAAGATTGATGGTGAAATCCAGAATTCTGGAGATGGTACGGTTGGGTCTGAGGCCGTCATGCTTGGTCACATCCATGGCAATAGCCAAAATGAATCCAACAACAGTAGATATAAGCACCGTCCATGTCATAACGGTCAGGGTGGTCAGAAATGCAGGCCAGATTACCTGGGTAAGATATTGTTCCAGCGACAGTCGTTCCATTATTTTACGCCTCCTTGTACATACCAGGTCATCTGCTGTGCATCCAGCATTGCCTTCAGTCTTGCAGCATCTTCTGCCTGAGCATTGACAATTACCTCTGTATAGGGCACGCCCTTATAGTCATTGGTACTGGTGGACAGGATCTTTGCATTGTATTCATTGTAAAGTGCCGGTATCATGTCCAGCTTTTCTTCTGTAAGGAAGAATGATACTACCTCTCCGGACACCTGATAATTTCCGCTGTCCTTGCCCAGCAGGGTCATAAGGGACTGAGGTCTCTGCAGGAACACGTCACGGACGGCACCGGACGCCTCGATCTTGCCGTTTTCAAGAATAGAGATGGTATCGCACACTTCGCGGACGACCTCCATCTGATGAGTGACAACAATTATGGTCAGTCCCAGCTTTCTGTTTATGTCCCTTAGAAGCTGCAGAACAGACTGGGTGGTTTTGGGATCCAGTGCGGAAGTCGCTTCGTCACAAAGCAGGATATGAGAATCCAGTGCAAGGGCACGGGCAATGGCCACGCGCTGCTTCTGACCGCCGGACAGAGTAGAGGGACGATCATTGATTTTTTCAGAAATATCAACAAGCTCCAGCAGTTCGCGGACACGCTTGTCTATGGTCCCTTTATCGTATTTCCAACATTTCATAGGCAAGGCCACATTTTTATAAACACTACGCCGCTCAATCAGCGAAAACTGCTGGAAGATCATACCGATGCCCTTGCGCAGCTCTCTGATCTGCTGCTTGTTCAGGTCTTTGACCTCAGTGCCATCAATTTTCAGGCTGCCGCTGTTATAGGGCTCCAAACCGTTTATGCAGCGCAGCAGGGTGGACTTACCTGCACCGCTGCGTCCTACCAGACCGTATATCTCGCCGGTCTGTACCGTCAGGCTGATGTCCTTGAGCACCTCAAGAGAGCCAAAGGATTTACACAGATGACTGACTTCGATCATATCTGTATCCCTCCGTTATATAAACTCAATTATTTTTCTTAAAGAATAAGGAGACCATCACTGTATTCCAAAAAGCACTAAGGGAATGCCCTGCCTGTGTCAGGGCTATTCCCTTAAATCGATTCAAGAATTACTCGCTAACCTCAAAGAGGATCTTCCATGCCAGATTGGGGTCATTCTTGGCATTGATGCGGTCTACCTGCTCCTGGCTGGTAAATGCTGCCATGAAGTCCTGTACCCACTGAGCGTCCTTGTCCTCTGCGCGGACAGCGACGACCTGGGGATATGCGATGTTCTCGTCAAAGAGCTTCAGCAGATTGAAGCCGTACTTTGCCTGAGAAGTATTGGTATAGAAGCCCATTGCGAGGTCAACATCACCGTTGAGTGCGGAGTAGCGGGAATACATATCCATCTCGACCAGCTCCAGATTCTTGGGATTCTCAACAATATCAAAGGTGGTGTAAAGAGAGCCCTCGGGGATGTCAGCAAGGGTAATCAGGCCGATGGAGGCCAGATCCTCAAGGTTGACGGACAGGTTGGATGCATCATCGGCGATAGCGATGGAGGCACCATCGGGGATCTCATCAATGCTGGAATACTTCATAGAGACCAGACAGTCCATGGAGGACATGATGTAAGGCTCCATAGGAGTAAGAGTGGTGCCGTTGGACTCATTGTAAGCCAGCAGGTAGGGCAGGTGCTGGATGTAGTTTACATCGATGGAGCCCTCGTCCAGAGCAGTATTTGCAACCACAGGGCTGTCCAGAACTACCAGCTCTACATTGTAGCCCCACTCAGCCATTTTTGCGGGGATGTAATCAGTGAAATCACCGAAGCTTGCAGTAATGCCAAAGGTGATGTCCTTCTTGTTGGGGTCTGCTGTGCGGACAGGTGCAGCAGTCTCCTCCTTAGCCTCTGCGAAGGGATCCTCGGAAACCTCAAAGAGGATCTTCCATGCCAGATTGGGCTCGTTCTTGGCATTGATGCGGTCTACCTGCTCCTGGCTGGTAAATGCGGCAATAAAGTCCTCCACCCACTGGGCATCCTTGTCTTCCTCACGGACAGCAATAACCTGAGGATATGCAATGTTTTCCTCAAAGAGCTTCAGCAGATTGAAGCCGTACTTTGCCTGAGAGGTATTGGTGTAGAAACCCATTGCAAGGTCAACATCACCGTTGAGCGCAGAGTAGCGGGAGTACATATCCATCTCGACCAACTCCAGATTCTTGGGGTTGTCGACGATGTCGAAGATGGTGTAGAGAGAACCCTCGGGGATGTCTGCCAGAGTGATCAGGCCGATGGAGGCCAGATCCTCAAGGTTGACGGACAGGTTGGATGCGTCATCGGCAATAGCGATGGAGGCACCATCGGGGATCTCGTCAATGCTGGAATAATTCAGGGAAACCAGACAGTCCATAGAGGACATGATGTAGGGCTCGCAGGGGTACAGGCTGGTACCGTTGGACTCGTTGTAAGCCAGCAGGTAGGGCAGATGCTGGATGTAGTTGACATCCACGGAACCCTCGTCCAGAGCAGTGTTTGCAACCACAGGGCTATCCAGAACTACCAGCTCAACCTCATAACCCCACTCAGCCATCTTCTCGGGAATGTAATCGGTAAAGTCCTGGAAGCTTGCAGTGATACCAAAGGTGATCTTCTGCTTGTTGGGGTCTGCGGTACGGCCGGCAGGAGCCGCTTCTTCCTGAGCAGGCTGCTCGGTGGCTGCGGGGGCGGGCTGCTCAGTAGCAGCGGGAGCAGACTGCTCAGTGCTGCCGCAACCGATCATCATACCTGCGATCATAACAAAGGCAAGCAGTAAGCTGATGATTTTTTTCATTCTACTAGTCTCCTTTTTTGGTTTTATAGTAATCGCAATGAATGAATCTGCCCATCAGGAAGCAGAACACAGGCATTCAGTGCTAAACCATACAAAATGAACAGCAGAACGGCGTTTTCAGCAGCTCTAAGATAAGTAAGACTTATTGTGTTATTCCTCAAGGAATAACACAGAAAGGCGCCTTTCTGCAAAGTTCAACAATTTTCTACCACAGAAACAATTCTTTGTAAAGCCCTAACAGAAACTTTTAACAACAAGAATCGCGATTTTTATCTGATTCCCATAATAAACAAGCATTTCTCATGAAGATCGCATGGTTTTTTCATGCCGCTTGTTTTTCAGTAAAAAAGCTCATCCAGTAATAAGCTGAATGAGCTTTATATATTACCCGATTCTTTACTGCACAGCATCCAGCAGGGCCTGAACTCTGTCGGTATCCTCCCAGCGGACAGCCAGATCCTCTCTGCCCATGTGGCCGTAGGCGGCCAGCTTCTGGTAGATGGGCTTGCGCAGATCCAGATCGCGGATGATGGCGCTGGGTCTGAAATCAAAGACCTTGTTTACGGCAGCACTGAGCACTTCATCGGAAACTGTTCCGGTGCCGAAGGTCTCCACCAGAACGGAGACGGGCTTTGCAACGCCG
>CAZYTE010000015.1:0-18031 GCA_964649425.1 uncultured Oscillospiraceae bacterium | reverse complement strand
GGAGCAGCGTGAGCGCGGCGATGATGAGACCGAGATGCTGGATGAGGACTTCCTGCTGGCTCTGGAATACGGTATGCCTCCCACCGGCGGCATGGGTATGGGCATCGACCGTTGCGTAATGCTGCTGACCGGCTGCAGCTCCATCCGCGATGTCCTGCTTTTCCCCACAATGAAGCCTCTGGACTAAATAACTCTCTATAAATCGCAATAGCCTTCCAAATCATTCGATTTGGAGGGCTATTTCTTTATTTTTCTCCAATTACCTCTCCATTTTTGTGGAGAGCTATTGGGGATAGTTGCGATTATAGCGACGGTGACAGAGAGCGGTGGCCATATATAGAAGGATATGGCTAATTTGAGTTCTAAAATATACAATGAAATCCCATACAGACTTAACCAAAAATAGATTAAATAAACTATCGACAAAATGGTTAACAACAGTGTATAATGTTGATATATTTGAAAGGAGTGCGATTATGGGATATTCAAAATATGGCGAGTTTATGCGTATACTACGAATCAAACACCGTGAAGTAATGGCTGATACCGCAAACCTTTTTGGAGTAAAGCTGCCCTTTGTGTCCGCTGTGGAAAGCGGCAAGAAGAATGTTCCGGAGGAATGGATTTCAGTGTTGGTTGAGCACTACGATTTGAACGATGCGGAACAAGCGGAATTACGTGAGGCGGTGGAAAATTCCAAGACACAGATGAAAATCAATCTTGTTGCAGCAACTAATACGCAACGCAGATTGGCAGTGCAGTTCCAACGGTCTTTTGAGAAACTGGATGATGAAACGGCGGCGGAAATTCTGAGTCTTCTGAACAAGGAGGATACTTAATGGATTATGAGACTCAAGCAACAAACCGTCGAGAACTGAGAGCTTGTGCAAAACTATTTCGGTCTATTTGTGGCTTTTCGCAGAACGAGCCAATTGACCCAATTGTTTTGCTTGATAGGCTTCCGGATTTGGAGGCTTTTGAAGACGTTCGCTATGAAATCGTGTATAACGATGTACTGCCGGGGAATGTGCCTGCCCAATGTGAGAAGACTGATGACGGATGGTTGATTCAGATCAAAGAATCTGTTTATATGGGCGCATACGAAAAAAAGACCGGAGGTCACCGGATGCATATAATGCACGAAATTATGCACCCGTTTGCAGATAAGCTGGGATTTAGGCCAATTTTCTCCCGAAAACTTACGAAAGACACCCCTCCTTATAGACGGTTGGAGTGGATCGTGATGGCTTTGGCTGGAGAGGTTATGATGCCTTATGCGGCAACTGCGAATATGTCCGCGAAAGAGATTATGGCAACTTATGGAGTCTCAAAAGTGGCGGCTGAAAAGCGGCTCAAATATTAAATTGTGTTTTAATGAGGGGGGATGCCTTATGATTGCAATAAACATCAAGGGTTGCGCCAACAACCTTTGATGGCCTAATAAAAACAAAGGATATGCTAAAGCACACCACTTAACCCCATTGGTGCGTTGCATACCCTTTCAAAAGTATATTCAAATTCAGTAGCTCAAATAGAGCAGAAAGGTATGTAATATGACATCTAAACAAATGAGAGAGAATACTCTCTTCACAAGGAACGGTTTTGAAACCGTAGGAAAATGGGAATACCTTGTTATCCATAAACAAGAAATTCCTCTTGACGGTGTTCGATTGGTTGCGTGTTCGGATACACGGGCAAATGACCGGGAGGAGAACAAAGCCTGCGGTGTTCACTTTTTCGTGGATGACTGGCGGTTTGAAGGTATTTACAGACACCCTGAGAAAACTATATCCCGATACTCGCAATATGCGTTTTTACTTACACCGGATTTTTCGCTTTATGCAGATATGCCCTTGTGGAAGCAAATTGAAAATGTTGGCAAAAATCGTTGGGTGGGCGCATACTGGCAAAACGAGGGACTTTCGGTTGTTCCTACGGTAGCTTGGAGTACGGCAAGAAGCTTTGATTTCTGCTTTGATGCAGTTGAAAAGAATGGCACTGTGGCTGTTGGTATGATCGGCTGCAAAGGTAATAAGCTTGGCTTTATGCGTGGGTATAATGAAATGCTTACTCGGTTGGAGCCGGAAAATATAATCGTATTCGGCACGCCTTTTCCAGAAATGGAAGGAAACATCCTATCAGTAGACTATATGGCATCCAGAAAGGTGGTACGCTGATATGGGTGGAAGAGGTACTTTTGCAGCAGGTAGTCCAGTTCCCTACAGTTACCAAACAGTGGGTACTATCGAGGGCGTAAAGGTTTTACAGGGAATTGATGGAAAACACAGCTTGCCTGAATCCGCACATTCCAGCAATGCCTACATAAAGCTCAAGCCAGATGGGACATTCCACGAAATGCGGGTGTACGGAAATGATCATGTCTTGCAGCTGGAAATAGCATATCATCCTGAACCATCTCTAACAGGCAATCGTCAAACTCCGGTTTTACATTATCATACATATGATGATCGTTTCAGTAAAAATAAAACTGGTGCATTTAGTAGGTCTAATGCTGCATTCTTATCTGCAGAAATGATAAAAAAGTATCGTAAATTTTTTAAGGGGGTCAAAGGCGTATGATTCATGGAAACGCAGGCGAATTCATCGATAGGATATATACTTGTCAAGATACGGTGTTTGTATACAACGGCATCAAATATTGGTTTCAAGGATATATGCCAGATGATAAGACCGTCCATATGGAGGTGTTTCAAACCGAGCCTGCTGCGGATGGATATATATGGGTGTATGATGGCTGTTCTATTAGCGAGGGACAGGCAGCATTTCAAGAGGCACCTATCTTTAATGGCAAAACCTTTTGGGAGGTTGAACGCGAAATTGAGTGGGTTGATTGTTAGTAAAAAGCACCAAGCAACTACGCCAATAGCTGCTTGGTGCAAGGGTGATATGCCAAAGCACACCACTTAACCCATACGCATTGTACATCATTCTGAAAAGAAAAACAATATCTGCCGCGGTGTTTTGGCAAATTTTCCAATTCTCCGAATTTCTCTCCAATTTGCGGTATATCTGCGGAGATAGGCGGTGAGAAATGAAACGCCCAAACACAAAACGGTGGGATTTGGCGGCATTTGGGGATTCACATGCCTGCCGGAAAGGAAATCCCCACCATGAAGCCCATGGATAACTAAATAATTGTTGATCCCTGATTCGGTAAGAATTGGGGATTTTTATATTTGATACAAGTGATGAATGTGTTATAATCAAGAAAAACTGTTTTGGAGAGCGGCAATGCGGGAGAGACTGATTCAGTTAAATTCAAACTCAATTAAGCTTATCGCCATTGCGGCAATGACCATTGATCACATTGCATGGCTTGTCTTTCCGGGATATTCCCGTGAACCATTGGCTGTTTTGATGCACATTATCGGCCGCATTACCTGCCCTATAATGTGTTTCTTTATCGCAGAAGGCTATTACTACAGCCACAATCTGAAGAAATACACATTTCGGCTGCTTTTATTTGCTGTTATATCCCATTTCCCATATATGCTCATTTTCTCAGACAGTGTTGTTCCCTTTGTTAATGGAGCAATTCTCAACCAGACAAGCGTAATGTGGTCGCTTGCAATCGGCCTTGTGATGCTCATCGTGGCAAACAGCAATTTTAAAGAAAAGACAAAAGCTGTGCTTGTCGTGTTTCTGTGTGTTCTGAGCCTGCCGGCTGACTGGAGCTGCATTGCAAGCCTTTACATTCTGGCAATGGGCACCAACAGGGGAGACTTTAAAACCCAGATGCGCTGGATGCTCATATATACGGCTATGTATGCCGCGGTTTATATCCTGACAATTGATGTGCTCTACGGAATATTACAGATGGCGGTGGCCCTTTCTGTCCCGATTCTGAAGCTGTATAACGGAAAACGGGGAGGAAGCAAAAAAATCAATACTTTTATGAAGTGGCTTTTCTATATCTATTACCCAGCTCATCTTTTGATTATCGGTCTGTTAGGGAGGATTTAAAATGCATTACGATGGAAAGGTTTACCGTCCGCCCTTTGAGTCCAACGCTCTGCTGCTGCAGGTGACCGTGGGCTGCTCCCATAATAGCTGCAATTTCTGCACCATGTACAGAGACATTGCTTTCAGAATGGAGCCCATTGAGCAGATAGCCGCTGATCTTGACGAGGCAAAAGAGTACTGCCCGGATGTGAAAAGAGTTTTTCTTCTCTCCGGAGATGCTTTCTGCCTTTCAGGCTTCAGGCTTCAGGCCATTGCGAAGCTGATCCGTCAGAAGCTGCCCAAGGTGGAGACCATAGCAATGTATGCCTCCATAAACAACATAAAAAGCAAGACCGATGCAGAGCTGCGCATACTCCGAAGCTTGGGAATAAATCAGCTCAATATCGGCCTCGAGAGCGGTGTGGACGAGATCCTTAAAGCCATGAACAAGGGTTTTACGGCTGAGGATGCGGAGAGACAGCTGGTCCGCCTGAAGGAGGCGGGCATAGAGTACGGAGCCAATATAATTTTTGGCCTTGGCGGCCCGGAGCTTCGCCGGGAACACGCGATTAAAACCGCGCAGATACTCAATAAAGCTCATCCCTTCATACTCTTTACAGGCACAATTCATACCACACCCGGCTGCCCGCTGTATGATGAGATGCAGTCCGGCTGCTTTAAGGAATGCACCATAGGTGAATATCTGGAAGAGGAGGAGATCTTCTTCCGGCATTTGGATGTTGACCAGTGCTTCATGTTCGGTCTGCACCCCTCAAATGTAATCCGGCTTCAGGGCTGGCTTGGCAGGGACAGGGAGAAGCTTCTGGAATTTATTGCCGAACACAGGAAAAATCTGAGTCCTGAACAGCTGAACGCCATACCCAGGCGTAAGGGCGAGGGCGGAATAGTTTATGATGAAACGGAGGAAAAAATATGAGTGCTTTATTTTACCCGACTTACTGGTGGTTTCCGCTGGGGCTTATTGCTTTCCTTATTGCGGGTGTCAATCTGCTGCTGGGCTCTCTGGGCAAGAAAAACCCTTGGAGACTGTTGGTTTTCCTGAGCCTTGCCTTTGCCATGTTTGCGCTGCTGGCCCAGTACCATATGGTTAATGTTTGGGTGCGGGCAGAGGACTGGTCTGCGCTGATGGATGTGGTGCCCGCCATGAGCAAGGCGCTCACCGGCGCGGTCATTGTGGGACTTGCCCTGAATGTGATGGTCATTGTCCAGAACATGAGAAAAAAATAGGAGAGAGCCCATGACCAGGAGCCGTAATTTTCTGGGCCTTATGGCATTGGCTGCCATAGTTTTGGGCCTGTTGAAGAGCAAAGGAATTATTGACTGGGAATGGATATGGGTTTTATCTCCGATCTGGATTTTTTTCCTGCTTGTCAATGTGAAGCTGATAATTATTTTTATCAAGGAGATGAAGAAATAACGGTGTTCAGAGAGCTTGTGAGAAAGAAAAAAGAACTGCCTAAGGCAGACTGTATTGAACTGCTTAAGAGCCAGACAAGGGGAGTGCTGTCCGTTCTTGGGGATGAGGACTACCCTTATGGTATGCCCATGAACCATTATTACAACGAGGAGGACGGCAACATCTATTTCCACTGCGGTAATGTGGGCCATCGACTGGATGCGCTGAGAAAGCATGACAAGGTGTCGTTCTGCATCTTTGATCAGGGCTGCCGGAACGAGGGAGATTGGGCCTATAACGTGAAAAGCGTTATTGCTTTTGGAAGGATCGATTTTGTTGATGATGCCGATGTTCTGACGGATATTGTCACAAAGCTGTGCCACAAGTTCACGCAGGACGATGAATACATTAAAAATGAGATAAAGCTGCATGGCCACAGGACACTGCTCATGCGTTTAAAGGTTGAGCACCTCTGCGGCAAGGCAGTTATGGAGTCATAACATGCATTTTGATGGACCTGGCTTCAGGCCGCCCACTGAGAATTTCACACCCCTGCTGCAGGTGACTGTGGGCTGCTCATATAACAAATGCGCTTTTTGCAGTATGTACCGCTGCACTGAGTTCCGCATGAGTCCTGAAAAGGAGATAGTTGAGGACTTAAAGGAACTGGCAGCGAAGAATGACAGGGTGAACAGAGTGTTCCTTTTAAACGGCGATCCCTTTGTGCTGTCGGCAGATAAGCTTTTGCGCATTTCGGAGCTTATACATAAATATCTGCCCAATATGTGCACCATTACCTGCTACTGCTCCTTTGTGGATCTCAGAAACAAGAGCCTTGAGGATCTTATCGCCCTGAGAGAAGCGGGCTACAATGACCTCTATATCGGAATTGAGACAGGCTATGAGCCGGCATTGAAGTTTATCAGCAAGGGATATACTATCCCGGAAGCCGAGGAGACTCTGGCAAGACTTGAGAGAGCGGGCATCCGGTATAATGCGCTGCTGATGGGCGGCATTGCCGGTAAGGGCAAATCAAAGGAAAACGCCGAGGAGACAGCCAAACTTGTAAACAAATTCAAGCCTCAGATAATAAGCTGGATTTCCACCTCCGTCACCGAGGGAACGCCCCTTGCCGAAATGCGGGACAGGGGAGAGTATGTGGAGCTTACGGAGCGTGAGCAGATAGAGGAGGAGATACTGTTCCTCAATGCTTTGGATATGGATGATGACTGCTTCTTTTTCGGCAGCCATCCGATGAATCTTATACCTGTAAGCGAGTATTTTTTCAAAAAGCAAGAAATCATTGAATACATAAAAAAAGAAGCCACTGAATTTGACAATGAGTTTCTGGACTCTGTCTGGTATCGGGGCGCGATGTAAACTAAGGAGGAACACCGATGAGCTTTATTGAACTTGCAAAAGCACGCTATTCTGTCAGAAAATTCTCTGATAAGGCCATTGAGCCTGAAAAACTGGAGCAGATACTGGAAGCCGGCAGAATCGCTCCTACCGCGAAAAATCTGCATCCTGAGAAGATCTATGTTCTGCAGAGCAAGGAAGCCGTGGAGAAGATAAGCAGGCTGTCTCGCTGTGTCTATGGTGCTCCCGCGGTGCTGCTGGTCTGCTATGATGAGGATGCGGCATGGCACAGCTCTCAGCGCGAAGGCTACATTTCCGGCGAGATGGACGCATCTATTGTCACCACTCACATGATGCTTCAGGCCTGGGAGCTGGGTATCGGTTCCTGTTGGGTTGGACTTTTCAATGATAAGGAAGTGTCCGAGGCCTTTGATCTTCCCGCGAACATCAAGCCTGTGGCTTTAATGCCCCTTGGCTATGCCGACTGCGGCCCCAATGAGAACATGCACTGCGTTCCCAGACCCAAGGATGAAACCATTGCTTACCTGTAATTTAATACAGAAAATGCACCCCCAAAATTTTTGGGGGTGCATTTTGTTTGGGATCCTATGGAATCCTAAAAATCTTTATTTTCAAAGTATTCGTAGAAGACTTGCTGGCCCGCGGTCATGCCCTCAGTTATCTGCACATAGTCGGCATCTGCAACTCCAATGCTGACAGCAATGGGATTTGTAAGGCTTTCGGTTTTTTCATTGTAGCCTGTGTAGACTAAAGTCTGGCCATTTTCGAGATAGAGAGCAGCGGAGGGAACCGTCAGAGCGTTGACTGCCGTATCAAGCTTTATAAAGGCATAAGCCGTCATGCCGGGCAGCATGCTGCTGTTTTTCTCAACGGTTGCTTCAACGGTAAATTTGCTGTTGCCGCCACTGTTTTCACCGCTGTTTGAGATTTGGGTAATAGTCGCGTCAAAGTATTCGCCGGCAATTGCTTCCACCGCAATGGTCACGGGCTGACCGGTGTAGATCTTGCCAATATCCAGCTCATCCACAGTGAACTCAATTGACATCTGTTCCTGAGATGTTACGGAGGCAATGGTGACTTTATCAAGACTGTAAAGCTCAAAAGTCTGCACCGCGGTGCTGCCGCCTGTGCCGCTCATGCCTCCGGCGCCGCCACCGGAAGCAGTGTTGCCGCCCGCTGCATTTCCCTGACCGGAATTACCGCCGCCTTCGGCAACAGTGGGAATTGCAATTTTCACCAGCTTATCAGAGCTGTCAGTTATTATGAAAACTATATCATCAACCTTGTGGGAGCTGGCAGTTATTGCTGAATCCACATAAGTTGCTTTTACGGTCATTGCAGAAGCATCAATGCTTACAGTGGGTAAATTGCTGAGGTCATCAATTTTGTAAGAGTAGGGTGTCTGCATTACGGTCATAGAACCATCGGCAATCTCCGTGATTTTGGCCAGATAACCCAGATAGCTTACAGAAGCGGAAGGTTGATCTTCTGTGTCGCCGGCGCTTTCACCGCCTGTAGCTTCGCCGCCGGTGCTCTCACTGCCGTTGCTGTCATCGCCGGTGCTTTCGCCGCCGCTGCTTTCGCCGCCGGTGCTCTCACTGCCGTTACTGTCATCGCCGGTGCTCTCAGCACCCAAAAGGACTATTTTGGGTTTGCTCTGTACTGCACTCAGACTGCTTGCCGTCAGAACCTTGCTTTCACTCTGGTCAGCATCCTCATTCTTTGAGCCCGCGAAATAACTCATAAGGCTGGCCAGCAGACCCTTGTCATCTTCAAGCACATAGTCAGCGTCCTCATCCACTCCGGTGACAATGCCATCACAGGGGGCGCTGAGGGTGCCGGTGCGATACATAACAAAAAGCTCCTGCATCATTTCTTCGTATTCACGGCGCTGATCGATGAGCCGCTGATACTGTGCGTCCTGGCCGGGTTCAGAGAGAAGCATCAGAGTGCGGCCTACATAGACAGTGTCGCCCACATCCACATATATGCTGGAAACGGTGCCTTTGTATGCTGTCACATTCCACTGACTGTAAATATAAAGTTCGCCGCTGCCTAAAACTTTTCCGTTTTCAGCAGCCAGGGTAACTTCCTCACCGACGGTATAGCCATCATCGTCCATGGTGACCGTCAGAACTCCCGCCAGATTGGATTTAACACGGCCGGTGGTCTGACTTCTGTCTTTAAAGATCACATTGACCTTGTCTCCGGCGGTCAGCCCTGTTTCCTGCTCAAGCTGCACTGCCATAATGCCGTCCAGAGACAAAGCGGCCAGTGCGCCGTGCTCCAGCATAACATCCTGAACACTTTCACCCTCGTTGGCATAGATGACCTTTACGGTACCCGCTACCAGTGAAGTGACAGACTCATAGCTCTGGGAATCACTTACCGCGGAGATCTCATCGGACAGGTATTCCAAGGTTTCCTGAATCTCAGCAATGGCGGTCATTACGCTGACCTTATCCACATTGGCAATGGTATCTCCCTTTGAAACAAGATCTCCGTTACCCACCAGATATCCGGTAAGCTTTATATTCTCGGGTATTTTTATATTGACAGCGGCATCGCTGGCAAGCTGGCCGCCGCCGATGATCTGTGTGTCAATGTCCCGCTGCTGGGCTTGAGCTGAAAGAATGGCAGCCTGAGGGCCATCTGCTTCATCCCTGCCTGCTGCTATCATGGGTAAAACTGCCAGAAGCAGAATAACAACGGCGGCGCAGCCCAGGGCAATATATTTTTTGATTTTTGATTTGCGCTTTTTGTCCATAGACTTAACCTCCATAGTGCAGGGCATCAATGGGCTTCATTTTAGCTGCCTTATTTGCAGGATAAAGGCCAAAGACAATGCCGATGATAAAGCAGAACACAACCGCAATGCCGACAACACCCATGTTCAGTCTGAAAGTCATATCAAGACTTATAACAACTGTGTTGACGATCTGCAGAATTGCCCAGCTGAGAAATATTCCCATACAACAGCCCATCATGCAAAGCACGACCGCCTCCATGAGGAACTGGTTGAGGATAGTGCGGCGGCTGGCGCCGATAGCCTTGCGGATGCCGATCTCACGGGTGCGTTCGGTAACGGTTACCATCATGATGTTCATTATTCCGATGCCGCCAACAATCAGGGAAATGGCAGCAATACCACCCAGCATAACTGTAAGCATGGATGTTACAGAGCTCATGGCATCTTCCAGGGCGTTCTGTGAGGAGACGGTGAATGCATCCTCGTCCTGATCGAAGCGTTCCATCAGAATGTCTGTCATAACAGCTTCCGCGTCTTCAACAGTACCGCCTTCCGGGGCGCTGACATAAAAGCTGCTGATCTCGGAAGCAACACTGCCGGAAAGCTTGATGAGGGAGTTATAGGAAACATAGGCTACCATGCTGCCGGAAGAGAACACACGCGTCAGATTATCCTCATCATCTGCCAGAACACCTACAATGGTGTATTTCACACCGTTGAGAGAGATGGCCTGACCTACACAGTCGGCGTAGCCAATAAGTTCTTCACCGGCAGTTTCATTGATAACGCAGGCATAGGTGTCATTTACCATGTCTGACTGTTTCAGCCAGCGGCCCATGGAAAGCTGCAGACCCTGAACATCATAGTATTCAGGTGTGGTGCCGTAAACAGTGAAGGTGCCGCTCTCTCCCCCGGCGCTTCCCGTAAGAGAATCGCTGGCATAGGGGGCGATGAGCCCGAGCCCGTCTTCGGTTTCTGACCAGTCCTGCAGAAGCTCCATGGTGATGGGCTGGCCCATATCGTCTTCAATACTTACAGTCAGCAGGCTGCTGCCCAGACTGGATATGGTATCCGTTACGGAAGTGGTCGCGCCGCTTACCAAACTGACCAGAACTACCAGCGCCACAACGCCGATGATTATGCCGAGCATCGTGAGCATAGCGCGCATCTTGTTGGAGGAAATGGAGCGCAGTGCCATTTTTAATGATAACATTACAGCGTCACCTCCGATATGCGGCCATCCAGAATGTGTATGGATCTTGAGGCCTGCTTTGCGACATCATTGTCATGAGTGATGAGAACGATCGTGTTGCCCTGCCTGTGCAGCTCGTGAAAAATATCAATGATCTCCTGGCTGGTTTTTGAATCGAGAGCACCGGTGGGCTCATCGGCAAGGATAAGCTTGGGCTTTGTTACAATTGCCCTTGCAATGGCAACACGCTGCTGCTGACCGCCGGAAAGCTCCGTGGGAAGGTGCTTTGCCCGCTTTGTCAGGCCAACGCGCTCCAGGGCTGCGGCCACTCTCTCGGCCCGCTCGGCCTTTGGCACTTTCTGATATATGAGAGGAAGTTCAACATTCTCCTCGGCATTGAGCTTGGGGATAAGGTTGAAGCTCTGAAAAACAAAGCCAATTTTCTCATTTCTTATTCTTGCAAGCTCATTTTCCGAGTAGGCCTCAATAGGCAGCTTATCCAGCTTGTAGCTGCCTGCGTCCGCAATGTCAAGGCAGCCGATTATATTCATAAGAGTGGACTTGCCGCTGCCGGAGGGGCCGATAATGCTTACAAATTCCTGGGGATAAATGTGCAGTGAGGCATGATCCAGTGCGCGGACTCTCTCGTCACCCACCAGGTATACCTTACACAGGTCCTTAATATCGATCATAGCTGCACCTCTTAGCGGTTGCCGGGCATACCGCCGCCGGAAGGCATACCACCACCGCCGGAGGGCATACCGCCGCTTTCACGGCCGCCGCCGTTATTGCCGCCGGAGGGCATAGCGCCCATGCTGTTATTGCCGCCCATGCCGCCGGACATATTGCCGCCCATGCCGCCAAAGCCCATATTGCCAAACATGGAGAAAAAGTCTTCGCTTTCGGTGTAGTAAACGGTATCGCCTTCGTTGAGACCGGACTTGATCTCCACATAGTTACTGTTGCTCAGCCCCGGGATAACATCAACTCTGCCGCCGTATTCCTGGGTTTCCTCATTGTAGCTGGTATATACATAATAACCCTCGCTGGTCTGATGGAGAGCGTCAGCAGGGATGAGTATGGCATTGTCTACACCCTCGATTCGAACATCAATGCTTGCGGTCATGCCGGGCAGCATTCCGCTGACTTTGTCAAGGGTGATCACAGCGGTGTAGCTGCCGTCAGATGCGGTTTTGTCAATCTCGGTGACAGTACCGACAAGAGTTTCATCGCTGACAGAGCTTACAGTTACATCGGCCTGCTGATCCAGTTCCAGTGACAAAATGTCGGATTCATCAACGCTTATGGTGACAGACATGCTTACATCGGGGGAGATGGTCACGATGTCAGTGATCTCCTCGCTGCTGTCATCATCGCTGTCAAGGTCGGCTACGGAATAAACGCTGCCGGAGATGGGGGAAGTCAGGCCGTTGTAGTGCTGGATCTGCAGCAGCTCCAGAAGAGTTTTTTCAGCCTCGCTTCTCTCACGAAGCAGAGCATCATAGCTGGCACTTGTGCTGGTGTCCTCCAGATAGAAAAGGCCGCTGGAAGCATACACCTGCTGGTTTTCTGACGCATACACGGTGTTTACCTTGCCTGCATAGCCGGTGACCTTCAGGGGATTGTGTATATAAAGCTTGCCGCTGCCCACTGCTTCGCCGGAACCGGTCTTTACGCTGACTTCTTCGTTGTATTGAGGGCCGTTATCCGTGACCAGAATGCTTGCTTTGCTGCCAAGGACGGATTCAACGCTGCCCTCGATCTCACTGCCGTCAGACAGAGTGACGAGAACAGTATCGCCCTGGCTGAGGGCGTCAGTCTCAATATCTACTGCCATGTAGCCATCAAGGGACAGAACTGCCAGAGCACCATGCTCCACCATGGCATCCTGAACCAGCGTACCGGCCTGGGCGTATATGATCTTTACCCTGCCGGACACACCGGCTGTGACATAGCTGCTGACAGTATCGCCTTCAGCAGAACTGATCTGATCATCCAGATCATCGATATCAGACTGAAGCTCGGACATGGCGGTTCTGACGCTGGCCATATCGACAACTGCCAGAAGATCTCCCGCTTCGACGCTGTCGCCGAACTTTACAAGTATCTCCGTCACCTCAACTCCGGAAGGAACAGAAATAATTTCGGTACCTACATTTGCAAGCATACCTGAACCGGAGACTACCGTGCTGATAGTACCGCGCTCAGCCTGTGCGCTGAGAACATCCTCGTCAGAGCGGGCAAATTCATCCCTTACCTTCCTCTGCAGAATGCTGATGCCTGCTACCAGAATTACAGCCAGCAATACAACGATAATGATGATCGTGCGGATTATTTTCTTCTTTCTGTTGGCTTTTTTCTTGCCCAGTGCTTCGAACAGCGCATCATCCGCAGCAGCAGGGGTATTTGGGTCCTTATCATTCAAATGGTTCTGATTTTCCAAGGCTTTTACTCCTTCCAGATTTATGGGTGGATTTTACATCCTGAAACTTAGTGCACACTTAAATAAAAACAAGGCAAAATGAAATAATTGTAAAATATTACATTGACAATCTTCTATGTGTGTAGTATCATTCACATAGAAGATTTTCTATGTGAAAAGGAGGGGCAAATGGAAATAGATTATCAGGAATACTCAAGAATTTTCAAGGCTTTTTCAGACCCTAAGAGACTGAAAATTCTGGATATGCTCTCCAATGGAGAGCTCTGTGCCTGTAAAATTCTTGAGGAGTTCAACATAACTCAGCCCACCCTGTCCCACGACATGAAGATCCTTTTGGACCTGGAGCTGGTGAATGCCAGAAAGGTGGGCAAGTGGACCCACTATTCACTGAACATGGAAAAAATGAATCAAGTCTATAAGACTGTGGGTAAAATTATGCTGCCCGGTGAATTTCAGGGTATTTTGGAATGTGACTGCAACAAATAAACGGAGGTAGACATGGAAAAGACCAAACTATATGTTCTTACAGGCTTTCTCGGTGCTGGCAAAACAACTGTGCTTTTAAAGCTCATCGAGAGACTGAAAGGCCGCAGGATCGGCGTTATTCAGAATGAATTCGGAAAGATCAGTGTTGACGGCACCATTTTGCGCAATGACGATATTCAGATGATGGAGATAACCCGCGGCTCCATTTTCTGCTCCTGCCTGAAGCTTAACTTTGTCAATGCTCTCAGTGAGATGGTCAAAAATGATTTTGACTATCTCTTCGTTGAGAGCTCCGGCTGGGGTGACCCCTCCAATGTTCAGGAGATAATGGAGGCTGCCAGAATCGCCGCAGGAAAGGAATTTGATTTCAGGGGCGTTATCTGCTTTGTGGATGCTGTCAATTTCCTCAAACAGCTTGAGGACGAGGAGAGCGCCCTGCGTCAGGTCAAGCACTGTAACCTTGCGGTTATCACAAAGATAGACATTGCCGAAGACGAGCAGCTCAGCGAGGTGGAGGCAAAGGTGAGGGAGATCAATCCTGTCTGTGAGATTCGCCGGTCTGAGATGGGTCTGATGGATTATTCCTTCCTGGAGAAGGATCTTACCGTATATCAGTGGGCAGCGTGTGAGGAGACCACCAACTCTGCCGCAAACAAGCCAAAATCCGTGTTTATGGAATTTTCCGGCTCTGTTGATGAAGCAAAGCTCCGTAAATTTCTGCTTCAGGTGGCCCCCGATGTGCACCGCATAAAGGGCTTCTGCAATGTCAGCGGCAGGGGCTGGACACAGGTAGATGTGGTGGGGAGAATAACAGATTTCAAGGACTGTGAAACTTTTGAGATTTCACAGCTGGTGTTTATCTCAAAAATCGGCCCTGCGGCAATAAAGAGCATAATGAACGCGTGGAATGAGTATGTAGGCGCTGAAATGAAGCTTAAGAACTGAGAGGGGATTACTATGAACATTAAAGTTATCGGTTCCGGTTGTGACAGCTGCAATACCCTTTACGCAAATGTATGGGCAGCTCTGGTGCGCAGCGGCAGGCAGGCCGAGATCGAGCGGGTGGAAGACCTGATCGAAATCGTTAAGCTGGGTGTAATGTCCGTTCCTGCTGTTATGATAGACGGGAAGCTTGTCGTCTCGGGCAGAGTTGCGGATGAGGATGAGCTCCTCGCCATACTCAATAATTAATATGGAAACTTTAAAGAATATCTGGTTCTTCATTCAGAATCAGCTTCTGGGCATGAAGTGGCTCCATGAGCTTCTTGGAGCGGGCTTTGAAGCCCTGGGGCTGGACACCGCCTCAAGAATTGGCGGCAGCATACATTTTTTTGCCTATGACATTATCAAGATCACAGTTTTGCTGTGTCTGCTGATCTTTATTATTTCCTACATCCAGAGCTATTTTCCGCCTGAGCGCAGCAAAAAGATACTGGGCCGATTCAAAGGAATCTGGGCCAATATCATTTCCGCCCTTTTGGGAACCGTTACACCGTTTTGTTCCTGCTCGTCCATCCCGCTTTTTATGGGCTTTACCAGCGCGGGTCTGCCCTTGGGTGTGACCTTCTCTTTCCTGATCTCGTCACCAATGGTTGATCTGGGAAGTCTGGTCCTGCTGATGAGCGTGTTCGGTGCAAAGGTAGCCATGGTCTATGTTTTGCTGGGACTGGTGGTGGCAGTAATAGGCGGCACTTTGATTGAAAAAATGAAGATGGAGGAGTATGTGGAGGCATTTATCCGCAATGCCCCGGCCATTGACCTTGATGCCCCTGAGCTCACCGGACGGGACAGGGTGAGAATTGCGAAATCAAAGGTTGAGGAGACCTTTAAAAAGGTCTTCCCCTATATTCTCGTCGGTGTGGCTGTGGGTGCAGTTATCCACAACTGGATACCGGAAAGCTGGATCCAGACTGTTCTTGGCAGCCGCAATCCCTTTGGTGTGATCCTTGCGGTTCTGGTTGGCGCTCCCATGTATGGTGACATTTTCGGCACCATTCCCGTGGCGGAAGCTTTGCTCTCAAAGGGTGCTCAGCTGGGCACCATTCTCAGCTTTATGATGGCGGTCACCACTCTCAGCCTGCCGTCTCTGATCATGCTGAAAAAGGCCGTAAAGCCCAGACTTCTGGGCGTTTTCACAGCTATCTGTGTTGTGGGTATCATTCTTGTGGGCTATTTCTTCAATGCGTTTCAGAATATCCTTATATAAAGGAAAACCGTACTGCAACAGCGCAGTGCGGTTTTTCCTGCTTCTTATTTTATTTATTGCTCCACTCTTTTTACTTGAAAAATTTAAAGGGAAATTGTACAATATAAGATGGCTTAAAATATAACTGGAGATCTGCTATGGAATACATCAGTTCAAGAAAGAACAATTATATACAGCACCTGCGTAAACTGTCTGCCGACAGGGCATACAGAAGTGAGCAGGGAGAATATATATGCGATGGCATCAAGACTCTCCGGGAGGCCATGGCTTTCGGCGCGGAGATAAGCTCGGTGCTGTGGAAAGAAAGGGCAGGGGAGACAGGCCTTGATGTGCGGCAGTATGTGGCCGCGGAGGAGCTTTTTGACTATGCTTCTCCCATGAAGAACAGCCCCGGCCCGCTCTTTACTGTCAGGATGCCTGCATATGACTCATCAGCACCTGTTAATAATGCTGTGATCCTTGAAAATGTTCAGGATCCCGGCAATGTGGGCACTGTCGTGCGCACTGCAAATGCGTTCGGTGTTGATTGCGTCATTCTTACCGATGCCTGCGCGGATCTCTATAATTCCAAGACCGTCCGGGCAAGCATGGGTGCCATTTTCAGACAGAAGGTTTTGTCTGTTCCCGGCAGTGAGCTTTCCGCTTTCCTTAAATCCAGGGGGCTGAAGCTCTATGGCGCTGCCCTATCCGAAAATTCCGTGGATGTGCGCAGCGTGGATCTCAAAAACGCGGCGGTTGCCATTGGCAGCGAGGGCAGGGGCCTGAGCGATGATCTTTTGAATATCTGTGACGGCCGGATAATAATTCCAATGTCAGAAAACAGTGAGTCTCTCAATGCCGCTGTTGCGGCATCTGTACTCATGTGGGAGATGAAGAGATAATGTCGGCTCTGAAGTATTGGATTTGGCTTTCCGCCGCCAATGTGAGCGTCAGAACAAAATGGAATATAATTGACCGCTATGGAGATGCCGAATCGGCCTTTATGGCTCCTGACGGCGATTTTAAAAAGCTGGGTATCAGCGGCATGGAGCTTAAAGAGCTGGAGCGGCGCGATACGGGCAGCGTGCAGAAGATAATGGATGTATGCGCGGCTAAAGGTATTGATATCATTACTTTTCAGGATGTCCGGTATCCCAGAAGACTTAAAAATATCAGCTTTCCGCCGGCGGTGATATATGTCAGGGGCAAGCTTCCCGATGTGGATGACAATGCGCCCATTGCGGTTATCGGCACCAGAAAGGCAAGTGCCTACGGTCTGAGCATGGCGAAGAAGCTGAGTTATGAGATCATAAACTGCGGAGCAATGCTGGTGAGCCTTGTGGGCGGACCCATAGATGAAGCTGCGCTGAAAGGCGCCATGCTGGCAGGCGGCAGCTGCATAGGGGTTCTTGCAGCGCCGCTGGACGAAAGCAGCCGGCATGAGGAAGATATTGCAGCCTGCGGCGCCCTGGTGAGCGAGCTTGCGCCGGGAACTCAGGTTCAGAAGGGCCATTTCAAGGACAGAAACAGGATAGCTGCCGGTTTGGCAGTGGGTGTACTTGTAATAGAAGCTCCGGAGAAAAGCGGAACAAGGCTTTTCTGCGATGAGGCAAATGAACAGGGCAAGGAGATATTTGCTCTCCCCGGCAACGCTGATTCCGAAAACAGCGCAGGCACCCTTGCGCTTATAAAAGAGGGCGCCAAGCTGGTGACCAGGGGCAGTGAGGTCATGGAAGAATTCCAGGCTCTTTACCCTGACAGAATAAAGCTGGTGACAGCGCAGAATATGCCGGAAGAGGAGAACGGTGCGGGAGATAAGTCGGAAAGGCCCGCCGCTGCCGCAAAGGCTATTGACAATCCTGTCAACAGAGAATATATTGACCTGAAAGAACAGCTCAAGGCTCTCAGCGAGGATCAGCTGGCAATAATAACGGCGATAGAGGCACCGTCCTCTCATATAGATGATATAATCGAACGCACCGGATTCGGGGCCGCAAAGGTTCTGACGCAGCTTACCATGCTGGAGATTAGGGGCTTTGTGCGCCGGGAGCCGGGCAGACGGATTTCAGTTAATACAGCAAAAAAGTGAGGAAGCAGACACAATGGCAAAAGCAAAGGATCTTGTCATAGTAGAATCGCCCGCAAAGGCAAAGACCATTGAAAAATACCTTGGCGGAAACTATAAGGTCACCGCATCTATGGGCCACCTGAGAGCC
>CAZYTE010000014.1:0-19430 GCA_964649425.1 uncultured Oscillospiraceae bacterium | reverse complement strand
GGCCGCGCTCTTATGAGCCACCCCAAGCTGCTGATGCTGGACGAGCCCTCCATGGGCCTTGCTCCCATCATTGTTGAGCAGATTTTTGAGATCATTCAGGAACTGCACAAGGCAGGCACCACCATTTTGCTGGTTGAGCAGAACGCGCAGATGGCCCTGTCTGTTGCAGACCGCGCCTATGTCATGGAGACCGGCAAGATCGCCCTCTCCGGCACCGGCGCAGAGCTGGCAGCCAGCGACCAGGTCAGAAAAGCCTACCTCGGAGGCTGATAATGTAATAATAAACAATGATCCCGGATGGAATTTCCATCCGGGATTTTGCTGTTGATTGCAAAGGGCTTGTGTGATAATATCGTTTTGTAGACCGTGTTCAATGCAGAAAGGAGGTATTATATGAAAAAGAAGAACTTAGCCATTATACTGCTTCTTGCCGTTGCATTTCTGCTCTGTGCCTGTTCGGGCAAATCTGACGACCCTCAGGGTACGGTAAAGGCGGAGGATACAGCGGAAAGCAGCGTCGTTTCCGGTCAGGTAAGCACGGCGGAGCCGGAGGATTCTCAGGCTGTCCAGGGCGAAAATCCTCTTTCTTTGGGCAGAATTCAGGGCGGCACATATACCAATGAATATCTTGGCTTGGAATGTAAGCTGGATGACAGCTGGGAGTTTTTCAGTGCCGAGGAGCTGCAGCAAATGCCTGAGCTGGTGGCAGAAGCCTTCGAAGGCTCCGCGCTTGAGGAAGCTCTGGTGGATTATCCGCAGATAACCGATATTCAGGCTGAGTGCGTAGGGGATATGACAGGCTTCAATATAATCTACCGCAAGATGTCCATGGAGGAAAGACTCTGGTATGTGGGCAAAAGCGATGAGGATGTGATCAACGAGCTTTTGCAACAGCAGCAGCTTATGGCAGAGTCCTATGCGCAGGCAGGCTTGCTCGTGCAGGAAATGAGCAGTCAGGAAGTCAATTTCCTTGGAGAAAAGCGCATTGCTCTGTATACCTACTGCAAGGTCGACGACTTGGATTATTATATACTTCAGATTTTTGAAAACAATATTGGCTCTTATGCAGCAACATTGACCTTCAACAGCTTTGTGGAAAACAATGCTCAGCAGGTCATGGACCTTTTCTATAAAGCATAAGATTAAAAATGCCCATCTCATAAATGTGAGATGGGCATTTTATTATTTCAGCTTTTTCAAAAGCTCCTTAAGAGCCACGGCTCTGTGGCTGATGGCATTCTTTTCTTCACTGCTTATCTCCGCTGTGGTGCAGCCGCGCTCGGGCAGGATGAAAAGGGGATCATATCCGAAGCCGTTCTCACCCTTTTCCTCAAAGCCGATCTCGCCGTGGAGATAGCCCTCGGCGGTGACAGTGCTGCCGTCCGGTCTTACCAGCGCAATTGCGCAGGTGTAGTGGGCCTTGCGGTTATCTTTACCCTCTAATTTCTCCAGCAGCAGGCGGTTATTTGCCTTGTCGTCACCATGGATTCCGGAAAAACGGGCAGAATAAATGCCGGGGGCACCGTCCAGCGCGTCCACGCAGATGCCGCTGTCATCAGCAAGCGCACAGCAGCCGGAAATTTCTGCGATCTCCCTTGCCTTTTTAATGGCGTTTTCCATGAAAGTAGTGCCGTCCTCCACGGTGTCATGGTCAATGCCGGCCTCTCTGAGAGAGACTATTTCCTCAAAAACACTGCCCAGAATGGCCTTTATTTCCACCAGCTTGTGGGCATTGTTGGATGCAATGATAAGCTTCATGTTCTTATATCTCCTGTAATTTATATTGACAAGTATAGCCGTAAAACTTAAAATATACAAGGACTAAATGTAAGGAAAGGAAGATAATATGAGCTCTGATCTTTCCTCCCTCTGTGCGGAGTTTACTGAGAAGCTTGCATCCTCCGACCCGGTACCCGGCGGCGGCGGAGCGGCAGCTATGGGCGGCGCTCTGGCAGCGTCTCTCTGTTCCATGGCGGCGGTTTTAAGCCTTGATAAAAAGAGCTGCGCTGCCAACAAGGATGAGATTCAGGCAATTCTTGACGGCGCCGAGGCTCTCCGTCAGGAGCTTTTAAGCCTTATCGATGCGGACGCCTCCGGATTTGAGCCTTTGGCAAAGGCTTATGCCATCCCTAAGGATGAGCCCAACAGAAGCGAGATACTGTATGAGGCTTCCATGGCTGCCTGTGAGGCACCCTTAAATATTATGAAGTGCTGCGCCAAAATCATCGAGCTTCTGGAGCAGCTGCGCCCCATCTGCTCAAAGCTGCTTTTGTCCGATGTGGGCTGTGCTGCCGGCATGGCAGGCTCCGGCATGAAGGCTGCCGCCATCAATATCTATGTGAACACCAAGGCATACAAGGGCAGAGAAAAGTCCGACCAGCTGGACAAAACTGCCGATGCCATGCTGGAGGAATACCTGAAGAGAACTCAGGCAGTCTCCGGCGCTGTTATAAAGGAACTTAAAGGAGAGTAAGTACATGGCTGAAATTCTCAGCGGCAAGCCTGTGTCTCAGGCTATGACCGCCGATCTTGAAAAGCGCATTGCAGCATTGAAGGACAAGGGTGTGGAGCCCTGCCTTGCCATCATTCGCATGGGCGAGGAGCCGGGAGACTTGAGCTATGAGCGTTCCATCCGCAGAACCTGCGAACCTCTTGGCATAAAAATTGAGCTCTTTGCTCTGGACAGGGAAGAAACTCAGGATGCGGTTTTAAACTGCGTTAAAAATGTAAATCTTGATAATAATATCCACGGCTGCATCATCATGCGCCCTCTGCCTAAGCACATCGATCAGGCACTGGTCTGCGACACGCTGGAAGTGGGCAAGGATGTGGACTGCATCACCGGCAAGTCTTTAAGCTGCCTGATGCTGGGCGATAAAAACAGCTTCCGCCCCTGCACTGCTCAGGCATGTATTGAAATTTTAGACCATTACGGTTATAATTTGGCAGGGGAGAAGGTGGCAGTTCTGGGCCGCAGTCTGGCAGTGGGCAGGAGCCTGTCCCTCATGCTTCAGGACAGGAACGCCACCGTTACCATGTGCCACTCCAAGACCCTTGACCTGCCAAAGGTCTGCAAGGAGAACAGAATCATCGTTGCCGCTGTGGGCAGAGCCAAGATGGTGAACAACGATTATGTAAACCAAAACCACATCATAGTGGATGTGGGCATCAATGTGGATGAAAACGGCAAGCTCTGCGGAGATGTGGACCGTGAGGCCGTTGAGAGCACCGTTGCCGCCATCAGCCCTGTGCCCGGCGGCGTTGGAGGAATAACAGTTGCTGTGCTTGCACAGCATGTTATAGAGGCTGCGGAACGCAGCTGAAAAATTTATAGAATGACAGAGTAGGACCAGCGCGTTAAGTGCCGCAGGATGGGAAGTTGTCTGCGGACGAAACAGCAATGTGCGATGCTGAGTCCACTTCCGCTGCCATCAAGAGAGAAAAAACGCTCCCTTCATGGCAACAGTCATGAAAGGAGCTTTTTTGTGAAAACAAGACAACTTAGCATGGATGCGGTGCTGGCCGCAATGTGCGCGGTTCTGGGTGCGGTTTCCCTTGAGCTGGGCAACTTCAAAATCAGCTTTGAGAGCCTGCCGGTTATGATCGGCGCACTGCTGTTTGGCCCTGTTGACGGATTTCTCATAGGCGGCATCGGCACTCTTATCTATCAGCTGCTGCGCTACGGCTTTTCCGTAACCACTCTGCTGTGGATACTGCCCTATGCTCTGTGCGGCCTGCTGATGGGCGCATATGCCAAGAGAAAGGACTTCTCCCTATCCAATAAGCAGACCGCCCTTTCCGTCACTCTGGGCTGTGTGCTGATTTTTGTGCTGAACACCTTTGTCATGTATGTGGACAGCATCGTATATCAGTACTACTCCGCGGTGTACATTTTCGGCTCGCTTCCCCTGAGAACTGTGATCTGCATTGTAAAGGCTGTGGCATTCTCGGCAGTAATGCCCATTTTGCTGAAAGCTGCAAAAAAAGTTGTATAACAACCAAACCCCATCGGTTTTTGATGGGGTTTATTTTGTTGTCCTGTTATTTGGACAGTAAAAATGGGATAATATGAATAATCAGACTGAAAGCCATTGTATTATGAAAAAGGATTTTATATAATCAAAAAAAGAAAAGACCCCTGAAGGAGTCTTTGAGTCTCACACACTGTGAGTTCGCCGAGGCGATGATTTCGCTATAAGCTTATTTGAACTTGTAGTGTAATCCCAAATGGTAGTCTGAGATCAGCTATATTATGCACATAACCTGTCAAATTGTCAAGAAAGGATTTTCAGTATGAAAAACAACGGCAATAACCGGAACAGCGGCGATTACTACATTGGACTTGATGTAGGTACAAATTCTGTGGGATGGGCAGTTACAGACAAGAACTATAATGTGCTTAAATTCAAGGGCAATGCTATGTGGGGCGTGCGCTTGTTTGAGGAGGCGAGTGATGCCTCTGCGAGACGCACCAGCAGAACAGCCAGAAGGCGGTTGGCCCGCCGCAACCAGCGCCTGTTGCTTTTGCAAATGCTCTTCTCTGAAGAAATCAAGCGCATTGACCCAAATTTCTTTGTGCGTTTGCAGGAGAGTGCTTTGCACGGGGAAGATAAGGCGGGGACAAAGTATTCTCTTTTTGCGGATAAAAGCTTCACAGACAAAGACTACCACAAAAAGTATCCCACCATCTATCATCTGCGGTATGAGCTGGCAAATTCAAAGGAAAAGCACGATGTTCGACTGGTGTTCCTTGCGCTGCACCATATTATAAAGCATCGCGGTCACTTTTTGTATGAGGGCGCGGATTCTGCTGACAGTATAAGCACTCCTGAGCAGGCTTTTGCGGAGCTTTGCATTTACATAGAGAAGGAATACGGCATGGTTTTTGCACCGGCGGATGAGAATGCATTCTTTGCAGCTTTGAAACAGGGAGATATTGGAATCAATGCCAAAAAGAAGCTGCTCAGAGAAGCGGCAGCGGCAGAAGCAGGTGAGGAAGACGGAATAAACCTCCGCGCAATGTGCGATATGCTTGCCGGTGCATCGGTCAGCCTTAGCGAACTGTTCTGCGATGAGGAACTCAAACAGGCTGATATAAAAAGCTTCAGCCTGAAAAGCAGTGTTGATGACAATTTTGATTCTCTCAGTTCAGCGCTGGGGGAGAAAGTGGAGCTGCTGATTCAGCTTAAAACCGTGTATGACACGGCAAAGCTGTCACAGATTCGCGGCGGCAAAAAGAGTATCAGCGAGGCAAAAATTGCTCTTTATGAAAAGAACCACAGAGATTTAAAACTGCTTAAAGACTATGTGCGTGAATATGCCCCTGAAAAGTATAAGCATATTTTTTCCACTAAGAGCGGCAAACTGAACAACTATGCTGCATACTGCTGCTATCATTATGAAAGCGGAGACTATGCATGCTCACAGGAGGATTTTTGTAAATTTCTGAAAAAGGAGCTTCCTGCACCTGTGGACGGCAATGAGGAAATGCTCCGCATTTTCAGAGAGATACAGGACGCAAGCTTTCTCAGCAGACTGAAAGGTTCTGACAACGGTGTAATTCCTTACCAGCTTCACAGACAGGAACTTATAAGTATCCTTGAAAATGCTTCTGTGTATCTGCCTTTCCTTGACAGCAAAGATCCGGATGGGCTCAGTGTTAAGGAAAAGATTTTGAAGATATTTGAATTTCGCATACCATATTATGTCGGTCCCATTGGCAAAGGAGCGGGCAACCGTTGGGCAGTGCGCTTTGCCGGCAGAGAGAATGAAAAGGTATACCCATGGACTTTTGAAGAAATTATTGACACGGATGCATCCGCGGTTGCTTTTATCGATAATCTTATCGGTATATGCACATATACCGGTGAAAAGGTACTGCCCAAGGACTCTCTGCTTTACAGCGAGTTCATGCTGCTTAATGAGATAAATCTTCTAAGGATTAACGGCAAGCCTCTGCCTTTGGATGTGAAGAACGACCTTATTAAGCATTTCTTCTACGACTCACGCAAAAAGGCAACAAAGAAGCAGATAAAGAATTATCTGCTCTCTGAAAACCTTATAAGCGCCGCAGATGAGATAAGCGGCATAGATGACAGCATTAAAAGCTCACTGCGCTCCTATCATGACTTTAAAGCCATTCTGGATAAAACCGGAGACTACGGCATGGTGGAAGCCATAATCCGCAGTATTCTTGTTTTTGGAGAAGACAAAAAAATGCTGCGGCGCTGGCTGAAGAAGAACACCTCCGGATTGGATGAGGAAGACTATAAACATATCTGCCGACTGAAGTACAACGATTGGGGCAGACTCTCCGAATATCTGCTTACCGGGATATGCTTGCAGGATGAGAATGGAGAGAGCAAGTCTGTGATGGATTGTCTCAGGCAGGGCAGCTGCAATCTCATGCAGGTTCTGAGCATGGGGTATGGAGCAGAGGCGGAGAAGCACCGCAATGAACAGACCGGCAGCAATCAGAAGCTCAGCGATAAACTGGACAGCCTGTATATTGCTCCGGCTGTAAGACGCAGCATCCGGCAGGCTCTGCGCATAGTAGACGAGATAGTGGACATTAAAAAAGCCGCACCTGCCAAAATCTTCATTGAAATGGCAAGAGACAACGGGGCGGAAATGAAGAATAAGCGCACCGAGTCCAGAAAAGCAAAGCTTACGGAACTCTACAAACAGTGCCAAGCGGATAGCGATATCCTGTTTGAGAAGCTCGAAAACGAGGATGACAACAGCCTTAGAAGAGATAAGCTGTACCTGTACTATATGCAGCTGGGAAAGTGTATGTATTCCGGTGAACCCATCGATTTTGGAGATTTGCTCCATGGCGAAAAGTATGACATAGACCATATCTTTCCGCAGTCGAGAATAAAGGACAACAGCCTGGATAACCGTGTGCTGGTGAAGAGTGAGCTGAACCGGGAAAAGACCAACATCTATCCGATCAGCGCAAATATCAGGGATAAAATGTTGCCCATGTGGACTCAGATGAAGAAGGATGGGCTTATAAGCCAGAAAAAGTTTGACAGACTCAGCAGAAACTATGAGTTGACAGACAAGGAGCTTTCCGATTTCGTTGCCCGACAGCTTACGGAAACCCAGCAGGCTACCAAGGCTCTGGCGGAGCTTTTGCAGAATGAGTACAAGAGCCGTATTGTATATTCAAAAGCCGGTAATGTGTCAGACTTCCGCCGTGATTATGATATGCTCAAGTGCCGCGAGGTGAATGATCTGCACCATGCCAAGGACGCATATCTGAACATTGTGGTGGGAAATGTATACGATACCAGATTTACCGAGCGCTTCTTTGCCAATATACGCAATGAGGATTACAGTTTAAAAAGGATATTTGAGTTTGACACTCCCGGTGCATGGGACAAGTGCGAAACCATCAAGGCTGTAAAAAAGCAGATGGCGAAGAACAATGTGCTTGTGACCCGTATGCCCTATGAAGTGAAGGGTCAGCTCTTTGATCTGCAAATCATGCCTGCAGGAAAAGGGCAGCTTGACAGAAAAGTCGGATTGCCGAAAGAAAAATACGGCGGGTATAATAAATTGACGGGGGCATATTTCTGCGTAGTGGAGTACACTGATAAGAAAAAGCGAGTCAGAGCATTTCAACCTGTGTACGTTTACAAAAAAGAACTGTTTGAGAAAGATCCGCTCCGTTATTGTACAGAGGTGCTTGGGCTTGATGAGCCTGAACTGATTACAAAAAAGATCCGTATTGATTCACTTGTCGAACTCGATGGAAAGAAACTCAATGTATCTGGGCGCACAGGCGGGCAGCTGATATTAAAACACTCTTACCAGTTGGGTGTAGGATATGGATTTGAAAAGTATATCCGGAATATCGGTAAATATGTCGAACGCTGTGCTGCGAGAAAAACGGAGCTTCCGGTAACAGAACACGATGAGCTGTCTTTTGAAAATAATTCTGCGCTATATGATTGCTTCCTTGAAAAATGCGGACAAAAGGTGTATCTGGAACTGCTGAAAAACATGAAAGCAGATATGCTTGCTCACCGTGAAAAGTTTGAATCAATGAGTATGTATGAACAGTGCAAACTGTTGCTGGAAATACTGAAGGCATTCAAATGCAGCGCACAGAATCCGGACTTCTCGGCTCTTTGCGGAAAGGGAACTGTTGCTCAGGTTAAGCGAAGCATGAATCTTGGCAACTACAAATCCGCAAGGCTGATAAACCAATCAGTTACCGGATTGTTCGAAACCGGTGTAGACCTTTTGGGGTAAAATATGGGCTGGAGAGTAGTATCTGTTTCCAGTTTGGCAAAGCTGGACTATAAAATGGACTATCTTGTTATCAGAAATCAGGAGGGTGTCAAGCGTATACACTTGAGTGAGATTTCTGTTCTGATTCTGGAGTCCACAGCCATATCTCTTACTGCCTATCTTCTCCGTGAGCTTGACAGGAACAAGATTGACGTTATTTTCTGTGATGAAAAACGCTGCCCTTATGGTATGCTGTCTTCTCTGTACGGCAGTCATGACACAAGCCTGAAATACCGCAATCAGATCGCATGGACACTGGAAAGCAAGGGCTTTATTTGGGCTGAGATCGTACGGGCGAAGATATTGGCACAGGCTTCGGTGCTGCCTGCGGAGCGGGAGGATGCAAAGCTTGCTCTTATCGAGTTTGCTTCTCAGGTAATGCCCGGAGACATCAGCAACAGAGAGGGGCATGCCGCAAAGGTATATTTCAATGCCCTTTTCGGCATGAGCTTTTCCAGAAGCAGTGACAGTGTCATAAATGCTGCTTTGAACTACGGATACAGTATTCTCCTGTCTGCATTTGCCCGAGAAATAACAAGCAATGGATACTGTACGCAGCTTGGGATTTTCCATGACAATATGTTTAACCATCTAAATCTGGCTTGTGATCTGATGGAACCGTTCAGACCATACATAGATCAAACCGTGAAACAGACAATGCCGGAGAAGCTGGAACACGATGAAAAAGTTGGCCTTATCCAGACCTTGAACAACAAAATCATAATAGACGGCAGAGAACAGTATATGCTCAATGCTATAGGAATCTACACAAAGAGTGTTTTCAATTCTTTGGAAGAACGGGATTTGGCATTGTTGAAGTTTCCAATGTATGAGCTATAGATATATGAGAATGATAGTCTTTTTTGACTTGCCAACGGAAACGGCGCAGGAACGCAGGGAGTATTCTCGCTTTCGGAAGTTTCTCATAAAGAGTGGTTTTTTCATGATGCAGAAATCTGTGTACTGTAAGTTGGCGTTAAACCAGACAGCCATAAATTCTCTGCTGGATACCGTGCGGAAAAACAAACCCCGCGATGGCTTGGTACAGGCACTCATAATTACCGAAAAGCAATATGCAAAGATTGAATACATTGTGGGTGCCTGTCAAGGAGACATATTAAACACCGATGAAAGGTTTGTGGAACTATGACTTTTGCATATCCGCTGTTACAGGAAACTATACGTTTCGAGGAAAACAAAGTAAATGTGCTTGTTATAGAGAATAAGGTGGAGCTGAGAAAGCTGCTCTCCGGAATACGGGAGCAGCTTGAGGGCTTTGATGGGGAGTTGGTTTTGGCGGAAAAAGGGCAGATAATTGAGTTCTCGAAGGCTTTATACCTTATCACAGACCCCTTTTCTCTGGATTTTGACTCTAAAAAACTGCTCGCAAAAGTAGCGCAGGAAGCCTGCCTGGCCGGAGAAGAGTATACGGGCGAAATTCAGCGGCTGATGAGTGAGATAAACAGTCTGGCTTTTCGCATTTGCAGCAGGCTCGATTTTGACGCAGCTTTCAGTGAACTGGAAGCTTTTGAGGATATTGTAAAGCTTATGGGCTTTCGTGTTGATGCGGAGGAGATGAGCTTTCCGGAAAAGCTTTTGGAGTTTATCAAGCTTCAAAGGCGCTTCTTCAATAAAAAACTATTCGTTTTCTATAATCTCAGAGCCTGCCTGTCCAATGAGGAATTGCTTATGTTTTACCGTTGTGCCATGTATGAGAAGCAGCATCTGTTGCTCATTGAGGATATTGCCCGATCCGGGGCCGAAGAGTATGAAAAAACTGTTATCATTGATAAAGACCTTTGCATCTTCTGATATTCGTGTTATACTCTAGTCACCATTGTGGATATACAACTGCTTTTGTAGTGGCAGGCTGCTCCGCTCGAACTCTGGATTTGAGGTTTGAGAGTAGTGTAATCCTAAATGGTAGTCAAACCTAGGGGAAATGTACAGGTTTGCAAACGCTGTTTGAGAGTAGTGTAATCCTAAATGGTAGTCAAACATCAATAGCATGAAAGACAGCAACGGCAACGTTTGAGAGTAGTGTAATCCTAAATGGTAGTCAAACACCCGTGCGGGGCTGTCATGCAGAGCAGCAGTTTGAGAGTAGTGTAATCCTAAATGGTAGTCAAACATGTTCTCAGAGACTAACCCGGAGGACCTGGTTTGAGAGTAGTGTAATCCTAAATGGTAGTCAAACCAAGCAAGGCGCTTATGATCGCCGGTGATTGTTTGAGAGTAGTGTAATCCTAAATGGTAGTCAAACCGTCACCGGCCAGTTTGTCCTTGATACTCTGTTTGAGAGTAGTGTAATCCTAAATGGTAGTCAAACCTGGTCGGAGCAGTTTTTTTCAAGACCTGCGTTTGAGAGTAGTGTAATCCTAAATGGTAGTCAAACAAGCTGCCTTTGCCGTTGCTTCATCCTCACGTTTGAGAGTAGTGTAATCCTAAATGGTAGTCAAACGGCGGTGGACTATGACGGCGTGCTGTACCGGTTTGAGAGTAGTGTAATCCTAAATGGTAGTCAAACTGAAAATCCAACAGGAAAGGTTGTTTTGCTGTTTGAGAGTAGTGTAATCCTAAATGGTAGTCAAACGCTCCTCAAGAGCAAGGGCGTTGGAGAGGAGTTTGAGAGTAGTGTAATCCTAAATGGTAGTCAAACTCCTAACCGGTGTACTGTCAGCAAGCCTCGTTTGAGAGTAGTGTAATCCTAAATGGTAGTCAAACCAGTCCTCGGCAGAATATCTGCGGTCTTTGGTTTGAGAGTAGTGTAATCCTAAATGGTAGTCAAACATAGGCAAGCTCGCCAAGACTGACGGCGGCGTTTGAGAGTAGTGTGATCCAGAATATAATCAAAAATCTCCGTTGTTTCAGTTAGAATCAACGGAGATTTATATTATTGATTTATGACCTCGATCTGGCACATCTTCATGGCCTCCAGAGCGTTCAGATGGCTCTGGGGGGTGACGCCTGCGCAGCAGGCAGAGTCCACGATCACATCGATCTCCGGCAGCGCGGATTTGACGATCATGGCGTTGGAGATAACGCAGATATCCGTACACAGGCCGATGAAGCACACGCTGTCAATGGCCTGCTTTTTGTTTTCCTCAATGAGCAGCTCAGCCAGTTCCATGGAGCCGAAGCATGGCTTATCAATTGCTTCAGCCCTGCGAAGCTCATCAAGCTCCGCCCTTATCTGCCAGCCCTCGCTGTCCTTTATGCAGTGGGGCACAGGCAGGTGTTTGCCCTCGCGACTCTGCATATAATTTTCATCATGAGTGTCTCTGGTAAAGTAAATTTTGCCTTCAAAGCTCCTTATTTTCTCAAGCACTTTGGGGACAATGGCCACGGCCTCTTTGGTACCCAGCGCACCGTCAATAAAGTCATTTTGCATGTCAACCACAACAAGAATATTATTCATGAAAACCGCCTCCTTTTGGACTAATAGTATAATAGCACAAAAATCACTGTTTTACTACCCAATAAAAGAGTAGAAAAATGGCTAATATTTATAAATTGTCACGATAGCCAAAAATTTAACATTGTGGTATAATTCCCGCATACTATATCTTAGAGGTGATAGCGATGCTCCGTACCTTCAAAGGCGGCATACATCCTGAATATATGAAAGCGCCCCAGATCCCCGAGACTGTTATTCCTGCACCCGATGTGGTCATCATCCCGCTGGTACAGCACATTGGCGCAGCCTGCGAGGCCATAGTTGCGGTGGGCGATTATGTGAAGATGGGCCAGAAGATTGGCGACAGCTCTGCCCCTGTCTCCGCACCTGTCCATGCCTCCGTCTCCGGCAAGGTCATCGCCATTGAGAAGCGCAAGCACCCTCTGGGCAACGAGGTGATGAGCGTTGTTATTGAGAACGATCATCAGGACACGCCCTGCACCGATATGGCACCCCTGACCGCCGATGAGCTGAAGGACCCCGAAAAGATACTTCGGCGCATCCGGGAGGCCGGTATTGTGGGCATGGGCGGCGCAGCCTTCCCCACAGCCTTCAAGCTGAAAGATGGTATCGGCAAGGTGGACACCTTGATTATAAACGGCGCCGAGTGTGAGCCCTACTTAAACGGTGACCATCTCACTATGCTCAATTACCCCAAGCAGCTTCTGAGGGGCATTGAGCTTGCCCGCATTGCCTGCGGTCTGGACAAAGCCTACTATGGCATTGAAGTCAACAAGCAGGACGCAATAGACCTTTTGAATTCCTACAATCCGGCAGACTACGGCATTGAGATAGTGCCGGAAAAGGTGAAGTATCCTCAGGGTGCGGAGCGTCTGCAGGTCTATGCCATCACCGGCCGCAGAGTCCGTTCCGGAGGCATACCCTCCGGCGTGGGCTGCAATGTTATCAGCACCCGCACCGCCTATTCCATCTACCGCGCCTGCTATGAGGGTATGCCCATAATCGACCGCATTGTCTCCGTTGCCGGCAGCGCGATAAAAAAACGCGCCAACGCTCTGACCCGTGTGGGCACTCCTTTCAGCCATATAGTTGAGCACTGCGGCGGCTTCAAGGAGGAACCCAGAAAGATTGTACTGGGCGGCCCGCTCATGGGCATCTGTGCAAGCTCCCTTGAATGCCCCACCATCAAGGGCATATCCGGCCTGCTGTTCTTTACAAGGCAGGAGGAAAAGAAAGAGACCGATCCCAACTGCATCCGCTGCGGCCGCTGCATCAGAGCCTGCCCCATGCGCCTCGAACCCATCTTTATGTATATGTACTACCGCAGGGGCGATCTGGACACCATGGAAAAATACCATGTAACAGATTGCTTTGAGTGCGGCTGCTGCTCCTATGTGTGTCCGGCAAGGCTGCCGCTGACCCATGCCTTCCGCACCGCAAAGACCGAAATTTGGGAGCTTCAGAAGCAGAGAGCTGCCAAGGAGGCAAAGTAATGGAAAATAAGCTTTTTTATGTTACATATCAGCCTCAGGTGAGGGCAGATACTGATACCCGCAGTGTCATGCGGGATGTGCTGATTGCCCTGATCCCCGCCATCTGCGTGGGTATCTGGCGCTTTGGCGTATATACCTTCTGGGTCATTCTGGTGTCGGCCTTTTCCGCCGTGGCTTTTGAGTGGGCATACCGGAAGATAATGAAAAAGAGCAGCACCATCCATGACCTGTCTGCCCTTGTCAGCGGTGTGCTGCTGGCGCTTGTCCTGCCCCCCAATGTGCCTCTTTGGCTGCCCATCATTGGTGCCTTTTTTGCCATCGTAGTTGTCAAACAGCTCTACGGCGGCATCGGCAAGAACTTTCTGAACCCGGCCCTGGCTGCCCGCGCCTTTCTGCTGGCGTCCTACCCGACCCTCATCAGCCAGTTCCCCCTGCCCAGTAATTTCGGCATTGACGGCGTTACCTCCGCCACCCCCCTGACCGTTCTCTATCAGGGCGGCACTATGGACGGCTACAGCCTCCGCGCCCTTATGACCGGCAATATCCCCGGCTGCACCGGTGAAATCAGCGCCATTGCAATTATGCTGGGAGGTCTGTACCTGATCTGGCGCGGCGTTATCTCCTGGCGCATCCCCACCGCCTATATCGGCACCGTTGCCGTTTTGAGCTTCTGCATGGGCTTTGAAAATGCCAGCCGTTTGGAGTGGACCATATACAATGTGCTTTCCGGCGGGCTGATGCTGGGTGCCTTCTTCATGGCTACCGACTATGTTACAAGTCCTGTCACCCCCGGTGCCATGCTGGTCTATGGCTCCGGCTGCGGCGTTTTAACGGTGCTTATCCACTACTACGGCGGCTACCCCGAGGGCGTCAGCTATGCGATTCTGCTTATGAATCTGCTGGTCTGGCCTCTGGATAAGCTTTTCCACCGCAAGCCCTTCGGCGCAGAGCACAAGCCCAACCTGCTGATCCGCCCCAAAAGTAAAGCAAAGGAGTGGCTGTGATAATGAATAGAAAAGAACAGTTCAAGCAGGGCCTTATCACCAATAACCCTGTTCTGGTGCAGCAGATCGGCCTCTGTGCCACCATGGCCATTACCACCAGCCTCTTTAACGGCGTGGGCATGGGCCTGTCTGTGTTGGTAATTCTGACCTGCTGCAATGTGGTAATCTCTGCCATAAGAAAGATCATACCAGATGAGGTGCGCCTTGCAGTTTTCGTGGTGGTTATCGCAGGCTTTGTCACCATTGTTGATCTGCTGCTTCAGGCATTTATCCCTGCTCTCAGCGAGTCTCTGGGTGTGTTTATCCCCCTGATCGTTGTAAACTGCATCATCATTGGCAGAGCCGAGGCCTTCAGTCAGAAGAATACTGTTAAGGACTCTTTCTTTGACGGTGTCTTTCAGGGAATGGGCTACACCGCGGTGCTGGTTGCCATGTGCATTATCCGCGAACTCGTCGGCAGCGGACGCTTTGGCGGCGGCCTCTTTGACTTCAGCAACGGCTTCCGCCTGACCTTTGACGGCAGCGGCGCCGGCTTCCAGCTCTTCCCGGAGGAGCTGGGCATTTCCATCATGAACCTGCCCTTCGGCGGTTTTCTGACCCTGGGCGTGCTCATCGCCGCTATGCAGTATTTCCTTGAAAAGAACAAAAATAAAGCAGACAAGGAGGATGAAGAATAATGGAGCTTCTTGACGAAATAGTATACATATCCCTCGGCGCCATACTTATAAACAACTTCATTTTCTCCCAATTCCTTGGCTGCTGCCCCTTCCTTGGCTGCTCCAACAAGATAGAAACCGCCGCCGGCATGGGCATTGCGGTGATCTTTGTCATGGGGCTGTCCTCGGCAATTTGCTGGGTGGTGGATACTCTGGTGCTTGTTCCGCTTCAGCTTGAGTATCTGGAGACTCTTGCGTTTATCCTGATAATTGCGGGCCTTGTGCAGATAGTTGAGATGTTCCTGAAAAAGATGGTGCCTGCACTCTACTCTGCCCTTGGCATCTATCTGCCCCTGATCACCACCAACTGCGCCGTTCTGGGCGTGGTTCTGCTGAATGTGCAGCATAACTACAGCTTTATATCTTCCGTTGTCCACGGCATCACCGGCGGCGTGGGCTTCCTGCTGGCAATTGTTCTGTTTGCCAGCGTACGGGAGCGCATTGAGTTTTCCGAGTACCCCAAATGTTTCAAGGGCTTTCCTATAAGCCTTGTGTCTGCCGCTCTTGTGGCTCTGGCATTCATGGGCTTTAACGGAATGTCTGTTTTCTAAGGAGGCAGGGCCATGAATAGTGTTTTAGTGGCTGTTGCCGTTCTGGCTGCGCTGGGCGCACTGTTCGGCATAGTTCTGGTTGCGGCCTCCAGAGTTTTCCGTGTGGAGACCGACCCAAAGGAAGCAGAGATAAGAGCCTGCCTTGCCGGCGCGAACTGCGGCGGCTGCGGCTACCCCGGCTGTGACGGCTATGCTGCCGCCGTTGCCAAGGGCGAGGCCCCCTGCAACTGCTGCGTGGCAGGCGGCGCGGAGTGCGCCGAGAGGATAGCGGAGATAATGGGCGTTACCCAGTCCGCCGCTGAAAAGAAATATGCCCATGTCTGCTGCAGCGGCAGTCACGGCAGTGTCCACAAGCGCTTCAAATATTACGGCCTTCAGGACTGCCGCGCCGCCATGCTCTTCGGCGGAAATGGCGACAAGGCCTGCAGCTTCGCCTGCGTTGGCCTTGGCAACTGCGTGAAAGCCTGCCGGTTCGGAGCTATGCACATTGTGGATGAGCTTGCGAGGGTGGACCGCACAAAGTGCGTAGGCTGCGGCGCCTGCGTGGATGCCTGCCCCAAGAAGATAGTGAAGCTCATCCCCGAGCGGCAGCGCTATATCCCCGCCTGCAGCAGTCAGGACAAGGGCGCTGTGGTAATGAAGAACTGCTTTGAGGGCTGTCTGGGCTGTATGAAGTGCCAGATGGAGTGCCCCATGAAGGCCATCACGGTTGAAAATAACCTGGCAAGGATCGATGTTACCAAGTGCGTAAACTGCGGCCATTGCGCTCAGGTCTGCCCCCGCGGCATCATCAAGCATGTATAAAAGAATCCCGTGTGTAAAGGGAGCTGTCGGCGAAGCCGACTGGGGGATTGTAAAGCGGACGATTGATTATCGTCCGCTTTTTACTATTGACAACATACCCCCTGGGGGTATATTATGGTCTGGGTGATAATTATGGATAATTGCTGCTGTCACAAGACAAAAAAGAGAAGTGAAGATGAATATAAAAAACTGATGAACCGGCTCAGCCGCATTGAGGGGCAGATAAGGGGCATAAAGGGTATGCTGGAAAAGGATGCCTACTGTGTGGATGTGCTTTTGCAGGTGTCTGCTGCCAATGCCGCCCTTAATGCTTTCAGTAGGGAGCTTTTGTCTGAACATATAAAAAGCTGTGTGGTAAATGATATCCGCTCCGGCAACGATGCCACAGTGGATGAGCTGATAGAAACTTTACAGAAGATAATGAGGTGATATTTTGAGACAGTTTGATGTCAGCGGCATGAGCTGTGCAGCCTGCTCTGCCAGAGTTGAAAAGGCAGTGGGCGGCTTGCAGGGAGTGACTTCCTGCTCAGTGAGCCTTTTGACAAATTCTATGGCTGTGGAGGGCGAGGTCAGTGATAATGATATCATTGCCGCCGTCACTGCTGCCGGCTACGGCGCAAAAGTAAAGGGTGCTGCAAAAACCGCAGACCCCGGTGAGGATACCCTTGCTGACCGGGACAGCCCGGTTTTAAAGAGGAGGCTTGTCAGCTCTCTGGGCTTTCTCGTAGTTCTGATGTATATATCCATGGGCCACAGTATGTGGGGCTGGCCTCTGCCTGCGGCTCTGGGTGGCAACGCTATGGCGCTGGCTATCAGCCAGCTGCTGCTGACTGTCATCATCATGGTCATAAACCAGAAGTTCTTTACCAGCGGTTTCAAGGCATTGTGGAACAGGGCTCCCAATATGGACAGTCTGGTTGCTCTGGGCTCTTCTGCTGCATTTGTGTACAGCACCTGTGTGCTGTTCATTATGACCGCCGCTGATGCCGATAAACAGATGGAGCTTCTCCATGAGCTGTACTTTGAGTCCGCCGCCATGATACTGACCCTTATTACTGTGGGCAAGATGCTGGAGGCTATATCCAAGGGTAAGACTACCGATGCCCTCAAGAGCCTTATGAAGCTGGCCCCCAAAACCGCCAATGTGATCATCGGCGGAGCGGAGAAAGAAGTCCCCATCGAGCAGGTGAAAAAGGGTGATATCTTTGCCGTCCGCCCCGGCGAGAATATCCCGGTGGACGGAATTATTCTGGAGGGCAGCAGCGCTGTTGACGAATCCGCCCTCACCGGAGAGAGCATTCCTGTGGATAAAACCGAGGGAGATATGGTCTCCGCCGCCACAGTCAATCTTCAGGGCTACCTCCGCTGCGAGGCTACCAGAGTAGGGGAGGACACCACTTTAAGCCAGATCATCCGCATGGTCAGCGATGCCGCCGCTACAAAAGCTCCCATTGCAAGACTGGCCGACAAGGTCTCCGGCATCTTTGTGCCCACCGTTATCTGCATTGCCCTTGCCACCTTGGCAGTTTGGCTGCTGCTTGGCAGAGGTATAGGCTTTGCCCTTGCCAGAGCAATCTCCGTTCTGGTCATCAGCTGCCCCTGTGCCTTGGGGCTGGCCACTCCTGTTGCCATCATGGTTGGCAGCGGTGTGGGCGCAAAAAAAGGCATATTGTTCAAAACCGCTGAAGCTCTTGAAAATACAGGGAAAATTGAGGTAGTAGCGCTGGATAAAACAGGCACCATAACTGCCGGCAGTCCCTCAGTCACCGATGTTATCGCAGCTGACGAAAGGCTCATGGAATATGCTGCCGCACTGGAGAGCCGCAGCGAGCATCCTTTGGCCAAGGCCGTGCTCGAATACGCCGAAAAAGAGGGGATAAGCTATCCCGAAGTGGTAGATTTCAAGGCTGTACCCGGCAATGGGCTCACCGCTGTGATGAACGGAGTTCAGCTCAAGGGCGGCAGCATGAGCTATATCTCGGCCCCTGCGGACATGAGATCCAAAGCCGAGGAGCTGGCTCTGCAGGGCAAGACCCCTCTGCTGTTTACCGCAGGAGATAATTTCCTCGGCATTATCGCTGTGGCAGACACCCTGAAGCCTGACAGCGTTCAGGCTGTATCTGAGCTTAAGAATATGGGGCTTCATGTTGTTATGTTAACCGGAGACAATGAGCGAACCGCTATGGCCATCGGCCGTCAGGTAGGAGTAGATCAGGTAATTGCCGGAGTTATGCCCGAGGGAAAGGAGCAGAAGATTCGTGAGCTTTCCGGGTTGGGCAGGGTCGCCATGGTAGGTGACGGTATTAACGATGCCCCCGCCCTGACCAGAGCGGATGTGGGTATCGCCATCGGAGCGGGTGCGGACATCGCCGTGGACGCGGCAGAGCTTGTGCTGATGCACGGCAGCATCAGAGATGTTGCCGCCGCCATAAGATTGAGCCGCGCAACCTTGAGAAATATCCGCCAGAATCTGTTCTGGGCATTTTTCTACAATACCATTGGCATCCCCATTGCGGCAGGTGTGCTTGTAGGCATCGGTATTCAGCTCAGCCCCATGCTGGGCGCCGCGGCCATGAGCCTGTCCAGCTTTTGCGTTGTATCGAATGCTTTAAGGCTCAATCTTGTTGATATATACGAAGCCAGGCGGGATAAAAAGATAAAACATAAGAAAAAGGAGAACAAAACAATGGAGAGAACCATGAAGATCGAGGGTATGATGTGCCCCCACTGTGAGGCAAGGGTAAAGAAGATCCTTGAGGGCATTGAGGGTGTTGAGTCTGCGGTCGTCAGCCACAAGAGCGGCACCGCTGTCATCAAGGTCAACGGAGTTTCCGATGACACCCTCCGCACCGCCGTCGACGCAGAGTACAAGGTTCTGGGAATTGAATAAAAAAGCAGCCTTAGGCGCGCAGAGACAAGAAAACACAGGCCTGATAAAGCGATATTTTGGCCGGAAGCTTTGTTGTGAAAGCTTGACAGACACAAAGTATACCTGCGCTTCCACGCCTCGCCTCCGGCCAAAATCTCTGCTTTTCAGGTGTTAGTCCAATGGGAGTCGAACACACACCGCATTTCGGCGGCCCTGTCAGGCTCTTTTGGACTTGTCGTCCTTGGCTTGCGTCAGCAAGCCTGCGTCCTCCGCA